>DZBU01000004.1:0-25791 GCA_022730015.1 Candidatus Elulimicrobium sp.
GCCCGAAGCAAGTGACCTGCGTCACTTGCGACAAGGACTCGAACGGCGGAGCGATATGTCGAGCGCGTTTCCTAGCGCGAGAAATGAGCGAGCCGCGTCCAGTGTTCTTATGAGCGTAGCGAATTAGAAAAAACGGGACGAGTCCTTGTCGGCCAGCGAGCAGAGACGAGAAAGGCAGAAGCAAACAGTCTGGGAGACTGTTTGAACCGATAAATGCCATTGTAAAGTCAACTATACCTGCTATAGTGTGTCTATAATCACATGGAAGAGATCATTAAGAACAAGGTGAATGAGTATCGCACTAAGGTTGGTCTGACCCAGGAGGAACTGGCAGTAAAGATCGGCGTTACACGCCAGACCATCATTGCGATCGAGCGGGGCAACTACACGCCTTCAGTGTTATTGGCGATGAAACTTGCTGGTGTCTTCAAAGTGCCAGTCGAGACCTTATTTAGTATTTCGTATGAATAGATCACATCTACACATTGTCGTTGGTTTGGTATTAGCTTTTTTCCTCATTACTCTTGCCGACCTGGTGCCGTTCTGGATGCCGATGATGGGGGAGATGATTGCGCTGCTCATCGTGGTCATTTTGCTGCTGGTGTGGGCTGGGTTTGTACTTCAAGAACAGGCGCACGACGAGCGCGAGGTTATACTAAAGATGAAGTCGGGGCGGGTGGCATATCTCTCTGGTTTGGGAGTGCTCATGCTGGCGCTCGTCGTGCAGGGTTTTGCACACGCTATCGACCCATGGATCGCGATCGCCTTGGTGGTAATGGTATTGTCCAAACTATTTACCCGACTTTATCTAGAGTAGTCCACAGGGGTATGTAAAGTTAGCTTTACATATGATGTAAAGTCCTCTATACTTATGGTACAGAGGTTTTTTAGCATTAAAATTTAGACATGAACAACAAAATTATACTCGGATTACTCGGTATCATCGTCCTCGCTGGCGGAGTATATGCCGTCAATTCATCAGAAGAAAGTGACCGGATAACAGGAAAGGAAGCGATGGAAAAAGATAAAATGATGGAAGTGGTTGCTGCAGATGATATGGTGAAGAAAGATGAAGCAGTGGCTGCAAAAGAAGCTGATTTAGCTAACGCCATGATGGATAAGGATATGGAAAATAAAGACGACATGATGACTGCTGGAAGCTATGTAGCCTACGCTCCAGAGAAGCTTGCTATGGCAGAAGACGGGAAAGTCGTTCTTTTCTTTAAGGCATCATGGTGCCCAAGTTGCCGAGCTGTTGATGTAGATATCAAAGCTAGTCTTAGCGACATTCCAGAAGGGGTGACGATCCTTGAGGTCGATTACGACGCATCAACCGAACTTAAAAAGAAGTACGGAGTCACCAGTCAGCACACGTTTGTGCAGGTAGACGCGCAGGGTAACGAGCTAAGTCAGTGGAGTGGTAGTCCAACTCTAGAATCAATCGTTGAAAAACTAAAATAGTCATATGACTTTCTTTGTGATCTCAGTAATAGCTGGTTTTCTCACGGTCTTGGCGCCATGTATCTTGCCGTTGCTGCCGATCGTGATTGGGAGTACTGGTGAAGGGAAAAATGGCATCTCGAAGCGGTCACTGGTGGTGATCGCTTCACTGGCGGTGTCGGTTATTCTTTTCACGTTACTGCTCAAGGCTTCGACGGCGCTTATCGCTATCCCACAAAGTTTTTGGCAGTACTTTTCGGGTACTGTGCTTATTTTGGTTGGTCTCGCCATTGTCTTTCCTGCTCTTTGGACGAAGATCCCTTTGGTCTCACGATTAAGTATCAGTAGTAACAAAGCGGTCGGAGCTGGCTATCAGAAACACAGTCTCTATGGAGATATGTTAATTGGAGGAGCGCTTGGTCCAGTGTTTACTACCTGTAGTCCAACGTATCTTCTTATTATTGCCACTATACTTCCGGCCTCATTCATCACCGGCTTACTCTATTTGGTTGGGTTTGTTGCTGGTTTGGTTGTTGCCCTTCTTCTTATCGCGTATTTTGGTGAACGGCTCACGAGTGCGGTTGCAAAACGTATGGGTACAGCTGAGGGAGTGAAGCGGATATTTGGTATCCTGATAGTGATTATTGGTCTGGCAATTATGACTGGACTCGATAAAAAACTGGAGTCCAAGATACTGGACTCGGGCTATGGAGCCACTATTGAATTTGAGAATCGATTATTGGAAAAAGTAGGGGAGAGTGAAAAAGTAAGTGAACTTGATATGGAGACAGAAAAAACAATGAACGATAGTGCTGATGGACTTGAGACTATCACCTTGGCTGGTGGATGTTTCTGGTGCATCGAAGGTGCGCTGCAGGGAGTCGAAGGTGTGGTGAGTGCTGTCTCCGGCTATGCGGGAGGTAGTGAGGAAGATGCGAAATATCTTTTGGTCGGTAAAGGCACGACCGGACATCGTGAGGCGGTGCAAATTGTCTACGATCCTAAGGTGGTATCGACCGAAGCATTGCTCAATAAATTCTGGACATCGATCGACCCGACTGATGCTGGGGGGCAGTTTGCTGATCGAGGCTTCCAGTACACGACTGCTGTCTACTACCACGACGAAGGACAGAAGCAAGTCGCGGAAACTTCAAAGGAAGCGCTGCAAAAGAGTGGCCTGCTCACGGGAGACATCGTAACAAAGATCGAGTCCTTCACGACCTTCTACCCGGCTGAAGAGTACCATCAGGACTATTTCTTAAAGTCCGCTGAGCATTATGAGCGGTACAAGAAAGGGTCAGGGAGAGAAGATTTTGTAGAGGAAACCTGGGCGCGTGATGCCGCTAAGGAATATTTTGAAACAGCAGAGAAAGAAGAAATAACGACAGTTTCTCAAGCCCGTGGTAACTACGAGTACACCGATGAGGAGATCGCGGAGATGCTCAAAAATCTCGATCCGTTGTCATACCATGTGGTAGCCGAAGGTGGTACTGAGTCACCCTTCAATAATTCGTACTGGGATAACAAGGCAGATGGTATCTACGTGGATGTCGTGACCGGTAAGCCGCTGTTCTCTTCGACCCACAAGTATGATTCAGGTACTGGTTGGCCGAGCTTCTGGCGCACTATCGATGATGACTCAGTTAAGTTGCAAGAAGATAATTCACTCTTCATCACTCGCACAGAGGTGGTGAGTGAGGGTGGGCACGTCGGACATGTCTTTGACGATGGTCCGGTTGAGGAAGGCGGTAGACGATTCTGCACTAACAGTGCTTCACTCAAATTTGTACCAAGGGAAGATATGGAGAAAGAGGGGTACGGAAAGTATCTTTATCTTTTTGAAGATGAGAAAGGGGAGTGATGAGTTTGGTACCAAGGAATCCCTTTCTGTAAATAAGTGATGTTAATGGGTGTGCTAGTGTTTCACTAGCACACCCATTCTATATCTGATACGGAGACTTAAAAAAGATGCATATCCAAAAATATTTTCTGTGCTAATCGATGTCGAGCAAAGACGAGAAAGCCTTTGCTGCAATATTTAGATATTTTTTTCGTTCATCTTTGCTCTGGTTTGAGGACCAAATAAACCGTAGCCGTTGTATTCAGGTTCTCCTTCACAAACGATATTGTAGGTACATTGAAATCGTTGCAGGGCATTGGTTGTCAGGGGTCCAAAATAGATGGTCTCGTTACCTGGAGAGCCAGGGCCCGACTTCGCAATTGTGAAACCAAGTTTGTTTAATTTGCGTTGAAGGAGCAATACTTCTTGGTCTTCGGTTCCTAGTAGCAAAGGTCTGTTAAACACGGATGTCTCTGACTCACCACTTTGAGCAGCAAGTTGTGCTTTGAGACTAGTAATGAGATTTTGAAGTTCTAGTATTCTCGCAGTGAGTTTTTGTTTCAAAGCAAGATCGCTAGAGGTGGTAGTTTCATCGAGGGTTGCTAGCTCGACCGAATTCTTTTTACGAGAACCGCTACCACCGCCACTGCTTGAAGATGTGGCGGGTACCGGTACGGGAGATCGAGTAATGGTAAAGGTGTGTGTTGACCAACCTCCTGTGTAAGTGAAGGTCAGAGTGCCGCTACTGTCTGTAGTGCAAACTCCAGAATCACAATTTGATCCAGTTATATTGGAAGCTAGTACGTTGTCAATCTTTATATCGTAATCAGTATTGACGGAAAGGTCAGTAATTGAAAATACTGTAGAGGTGGCATAGCTTGAGCTAGCGGTCCATTCTTTTACCGCGTTTTCAGAATCAGCCTCCCAAGTATCGATGGTTAGATTCAGGTACTCATGGTATGCATCGTTGCTAAAACCTCCTAGTGGAGAAACCGATAAGGTAACTGTATTTGAACTGGAGGTGGCGTTTGTGTATCGGTATTTACCGTCAGCATAAATTCTCACTGATCCTGTTTTGTTTATGTCGTGTGTGTTAATGGTGTATGGTGGTTGATATTCATAGGGTCCGATATCGGGAGATCCATATATCGGGTTACCAAGAATATCGGTAGTTAGTAAGCCGATCGTACCAGCGTCAATATTAGGAGAGAGTGGTTGGAGTCTAAAATTTCTTTGCGCGCCATCGATGATAAGAGGGGATGAAGAAGCGATGTTGTCTGTACCTTGGTACGAATTGGTCCACTCAGCATCAATGCCACCAGAGTACCAATTATTGTGAGAGGTAACCAAATTGCTTGGTGTACCAAATAAGGTCACGTCAATATTTGTTGTGTTACCATTAAAAATGTTATTTTTAATGGCGGCGTCATTAATTAGTATCCAAATATTAAGACCGATGTTGTTGTTGTAGGATATATTGTTGTAGACATCCGCGTTGCTGACTGTTTGGAGCACAATACCAGAAGTTTTATTGTCTGAAGCTATCGAATGTTTGAGGGCTGGTCCAGAGTTGGCGACGTAAATACCATTTCCGCCCGAGTCGTAGACTTCAAGTCTTTCACCAGTACAGTTACTGTCCAGATGAACACCATTGACGTTTGCATAGCGAACGACAAGGTTCCTGAAGGTGTTTCTGCTGCTGCAGGTAAGAGCACTCTGTCTTTGTCCAGCCTCTATATAAAGCGTATTAATATCTTGCCCAGGACTTAGTCGATAATACAAGGTAGTACTACTGTTGGAATACATCCACTCTCCTTCATTCAGTGTGTTTGGGTCGTTCGCTTGTACGGCCTTGGTGAGACTATTGGTTGAAGAACCAACCGCAAGGACTGAAACAGTCGGCATGGTTCTTTTGTAGGTACTCGTCGCACCATTTCCGTATAGTGCCCAATCGTTGACCACTGACTGTGACACATTGTCCGAACCCCAAATCTCGGGTTTATTAGTGGCATTTTCACCTTGGAAAGTAATGTCACCGTACGAAACATCACCGGCGTTAGGTGAGACATCTTCTCGGTATGGTACCCCGTCATTTTTTGTGACGATGACCGTGTTACCAGCCTGAGCCACCGTCGTTGCTTTGCTGAGCGTTGCCCAAGGACTAGCAACAGTTCCGGTATTGTTATCATCTCCGAGTACATTATCTACGTACCAAACCTGGCCGGTGCTGTAACCAGAGATCACTTGAATGGTTCGGGTCGAGAGAGAAGAAGTCGTGGCTCCATTTCCGTTTACAGCCACGACATGCCAAGTGTGTACTCCATCTGCAAGCGGGGCAGTCGATGTGGCGGCGGTGGTTGTAATATCGTCTTTGTTCAAAACACCGTCTATGTACAGTTGGTACTTGGCGATCCCTAAATAACTCGTTGCTGATGACCAACTAAATGTAGGTACTGTTTCAGAACCAATATAATTAGAAGGTGATATGAGATCGAAAGTGTCAGAAAAATTTATCTCACTCTGACTGACTGGACCTAGTACGCTATAGGTATCAATCCTTGAAAAGTTTGCACTACTGTCATTGGTGTCGTCAGCTGTGAACCAGGCAAAATACGCATTTGTTAAGGGGGTGTGGATTGGAGTGAGAGTGCTGGTAGCAGTAGTGTCAGTGTATTCCATTACCTTGGTTCCACCTAAAGTAGTGATGTTACTCAAGGTGAGTTCACTGGCTTGAAAGCCGGGGTCTGAGGCAAACTGAAACAACACTTCCTTTACTCGTCTCGTTTGCTTGTATGGATAAAGAGTGAATTTTACTTGACCCTGAGACGTTGTGCTCATGTATGTGGCTGGTGGCTGCAGCAGCAGTCCACTGTCTGTAAGTGCGGTTGAGGAGGCATAGAAAGCATTGCCAAAACCATAGGCTGTATCGTTGTAACCTGTATTCCAATTGGATGCGGTTTGTCTAATGGCCGCCTTCACATCAAACCAGTTCCAGTTGGGATGATTGTAACGAACCGAAGCTAGCAACCCAGCGTTGCAAGCGGTCAATTCAGATAGAGTGCTTCCACTTAACGTTATCTCTGCGCCATTAATGGTCCACTCAACACCTCGTTTACTGCCGAAAGCTGGGCCTCCTAAAGCCACGTGAAATACTGGTGGGACAGATTCTAAATGAGCAGTAGATGCATAGTTGTGTATTAGGTCCACGCCATCAAATTCATTGTAGCGACTAACGGTGTCACCATCGTAGCCAGTAAAAGATGATGAGTATATCTGATACGGTGCAGAGTTGGTGGCATTTGTATTAACTGTTTCATAAAATGTAGTTGTAGTGTTGAGCACGATGGCTGGATTGCCGCTATAAGCGTCATTCAAGGCTGTGCGGTGCACAAAAATATCTACTTCTAAGTGCCCGACACCCAAGAGTTGGTTGATAGTACTTCTGATATTTCCATTTGCGTGGGAAGAATTATTCAGTACCTTGACGGTTGCGTGGACGTTGGTTGTGAAGTTTAAAAATAAGGCAGCAGTAAGAATGAAGACCGCGCCAATTTTTAAATAGCGGCGGTTAGCAAGGGTGGTCATGTGGTTGATTGTAGTGTATTTACGAAGCTCAGGCAATTTATAAAAATCCGTTTTGTAGCTAAATATAATCTGCTATAATCAGCGACTATGCTTATTTATATTCTTTTCGTTATTGGATTCGTACTTCTTATTAAAGGCGCTGACCTGCTCGTTGGTGGAGCTTCGTCGCTGGCAAAGCGAACGGGAGTATCAGCTTTGATGATCGGGCTTACTATTGTTGCTTTTGGTACCTCGATGCCGGAACTCGTTGTGAACCTGCTCGCGAGCGTACAGGGAAATACTGATATTGCGATCGGTAACATTGTCGGTAGCAACATCGCAAACATTTTACTGATCCTCGGTATCTCGGCGATGATCTATCCACTGGCCGTACAAAAAGGGACGGTGTGGAAAGAGATCCCGTTTGCGCTCTTGGCGGTGGTGGTGCTGATGCTCATGGCTAACGACATTGTACTCGATGGTGCTACTTCGTCTGCGCTCACAAAGATCGACGGCTTAGTATTCCTTGGATTTTTTGTCATCTTCCTCTACTACGTTTTTGGAATCGCAAAAAACGGTGGAGAGAATGAAGAAGGTGAAGCGGTGGAGGTTTTTTCATTGGGTCGTTCGTTTGCCATGATTTTGGCAGGTTTAGTGGGGCTAGTGATCGGCGGCAAATGGATCGTCGATGGCGCGGTGGCATTTGCTTCGAGCATGGGAGTGAGCGAGGCGCTCATTGGACTTACGGTGGTGGCTGTTGGTACATCGCTTCCAGAGTTGGCGACTTCGGCAGTAGCAGCTTATAAACGAAACGTCGATATTGCGATCGGTAACGTCGTCGGTTCAAACATCTTCAACATCTTCTGGATCCTTGGTATTTCATCGATCATAAAACCGTTGCCTTTCGCACCAGCGCTCAATTTTGATCTTGTGGCGGTTGTCTTGGTGACAACGTTGCTGTTTCTAGCACTCTTTGTCGGTAAACGACATGTTCTCGAGCGCTGGCAGGGTGGAGCATTTGTGGCAATGTATGTAGCGTACACGATCTTCTTGATCATGCGTGGGTAAGGTCTCTACAGTTGTCGCTTTTGCTGTGAAGCGTATACTTTACTGTATATAAACTTCAAGAAATTATTTGATTACGCGCAGCCGATGGTGGCGGCGGTGACGATATTTGTGTTCGCACTCTTTATTATTACGTTCTACACAGCGCAGGTCGCATACGACATTAAATTAGCCGGGAACACTATACCCGGGCAACATTTAGTTTGGAGAATTAAAGGAAGTTTTAGTTATGGTTTTTCAGTAGCCCCATCCTTTGGATGGGGCTACTATTCATAAACTTAATTCTATGAATGCTGATTGCTGGACCAGGTAGTCTACATCATTTTTCGTTGCACCTTTGTGTGGAGAATCCTATACTTATTTGTATGTCACAGAAAGAACAAGCAGCTAATCGAATGATTATATTTTTAGCTACGCTAGTTGTTCTTTTGGTTGGTTTACTTGCCTACCTGCAGGTTCGACCTGATACGTATGAGGTCGAACCTGCTCCACAGACCGATGTTCTTCATCTTGATGCTGGACAACTAACTGATAATCCGTTTCTAAAAGATGAAGAAGTAATTCTTGTCGGTGTGGCTTCGAGTACTGAAGGGCAGACGTTACTGAAAGTCGAACCAGTGTTGTTTGAGTATGTAGAGGTGATTGATAGCTGCGGACCACATTTTGAAGGGGAGTGCTTACGGGTGCGATCAGGACCAGGAATTGAGTATCCTGTGCTAGCGAGTCTTCGTAATGGGGTGGTGCTCAAGGTGGGAGGAAAAGTCGAACGAGATGGGCAGGCTTGGTACAAGATCGTATTTGATGAATGGCTTCGGTATCCTGAAAGAGTGAAAGGTGATTGGTATGTTGTGGCGGATTATGTGAAGGTTCTTCTCGATGAAGGAGATAAAACGATATGGGAAAATAGTTACGCCACCACAACCCAAAAAACCATTACGGTTGATCGCTCAGAACAAATGCTCTATGCATTTGATGGCAATGAATTATTTTTAGAAACTGCGATTTCGACAGGGTTGGAACTTACCCCTACTCCTCGCGGCACGTTCACAATTTTCAAAAAGACCCCGAGTCGCTACATGCAAGGTCCGCTCCCGAATCTTGCTGATCGCCAATATTACGATCTGCCGGGAGTACCATGGAATCTGTATTTTACCGATGGGGGGGCAGTGATCCACGGGGCCTATTGGCACAATAGTTTCGGTTCACAGTATTCACACGGGTGTGTAAATTTACCGACTACCGTTGCACATACTTTGTACACTTGGGCAGAGCTCGGAACTAAGGTGATAGTCAAAGAATAAGACAACACAACAAAATATTCCTTGTGTCTAGGTATTTTGGTACGATAGACTACTCATGTTTTGTTGTACAAATTTCTTCCCATTACGCTGTTCGTTGTTGAGTTAGGAGCTGTCTATACAGTTGCAACAGTTGCCGCTGCACACGTGCCACAAGCCGTATCAGAAACTCCAGTGCTTGCTGTTGAAGTACAGGAGGTGCGGATAGAGATCATTTCGAATGAATCTGAAGAAATTGACGCTGTGTCAGAAATTGATGAGGAAGACTTGGTAAGTGAGGAAAGAGAAGAGGAAATAATGTTTCCTACTGAGATAAGTACTGAACAGATGCCGGTTTCGGAACCGGTTGCTGTCGTACATGAAAAGAAAGAGACTCAAACGACTGTTCACACGGTTCCTTTCTATTCGCAATTTTCTGACATCAGTTCTCCATCATGGCAGAAGGTTGGTTGTGGTATTGCGAGCCTAGCGATGTTGATCGATTTTTATGCAGAGGAAAAGATCTCAGTTGATGCACTACTCGAACGTGGTATCAACGCTGGTGCGTATCTTGATAATGCTGGTTGGATCCATGCTGGTCTTATTGGGCTTTCTCGGACGTATGGTCTTACGGGAGAAAGTGTGAGTCTGGCACATTTGAATATGGAGGATGCCTTTGCAGAACTGAAAGAGGCTCTAGAGACGGGTCCTGTCATGGCTTCGGTGCACTACACATTTGAACCAACCAATCCAATTCCACACTTGGTGGTTATTACTGGGGTACGGGAGGGAGAAGTATATTATAACGATCCAGCTGAAGCTTCTGCTGCGGGCTCACTCCCTGTAGAAAAATTTGAGCGAGCGTGGAAGAAGCGTTATATAAGCATTCGACCAGCCTAGTCGCGAGGTGTAGATCCTGATTCGGGTGAGGAGTATACTGCCGATGAGGTTTATCCGTTAACAGCGGTACTTATGGAGCTCTCATATTTTTTAGCCCAATTGATTGGGTTAACAGTAATTATCTTCGCTAGTGTTGCTTTACTGCAACCAACGTTCATTGCGGCAGCTATTCGCGATATCCGGCCATTTTCATTTTCACTTCTAGTGGCAGGCCTTATTGGTATTGTGGCTGGTTTGGCAATCGTGCTTACTCATAATGTGTGGGAAGCGAGCTGGCGAGTTGTTATTACCTTAATGGGTTGGGCAGCCTTAGTGAAAGGGATTGCCTACTTAGTGTTTCCTGAATCACTTATGCGCACAGCGGTGAATGTTTTTGAGGGAAAAAGACAACGGGTGGTACTCATCGTGTCGATATTATTCGGATGCTATTTGGTCTATCATGGTTTTGGTGCGTAGCGACGTCGTGATATCATACAAGTATATTCGTTCATAACGTGTAGTTCTTATGGCATTGATTTTTGTTACCAGACAGATTCCTGAGATTGGAATCAAGTGGATGCGAGAAGGGGGTCATGAAGTGATTGTGAGTGAAAAGGACGGTGTATTAACTCCTGAAGAACTGAGGGAGGCGTTAGCGGCGCGGCCGTATGATGGTGTGGTCAGCCTGCTCACTGATACTATCGACGCCTCGATCCTGTCGGCCGCGCCGAGCGTCAAGATCGTGGCTAACTACGCAGTTGGTTTTAATAATATCGCTGTTAAAGAATTGAATGATGTTGGAGTGGTGGTTACCAATACTCCAGGAGTACTTACCGACACGGTGGCTGAGTTTACTGTGTCGTTGGTACTTGCGCTCGCCAAGCGCATTCCAGAAGCTGATCGATTTACTCGCTCAGGTAAATATGTGGGTTGGGCGCCAGAACTACTTCTCGGTAGCGATCTCGCCGGAAAAACACTCGGAATTGTTGGGGCAGGTCGTATTGGTTCGGGGGTGGCAAGGCGTCTGGCGAACGGGTTTGGTATGAAGGTCAAGTACTATGATATTGCTCGTTCTGAGGCGCTCGAGGCGGAGGTCCCAAGCGAGTATTACGAATCACTTGATGAGTTACTGAAGGTGTCTGATGTGATTTCTATTCACGTACCACTTCTTCCGCAAACCCAGCACCTTATTAATGCTGAGCGGTTGGCTCTTATGAAACCGTCAGCGTACCTCGTCAACACTTCACGTGGACCAGTGATTCATGAAGCTGCGCTCGTAGCGGCTTTGAAAAAAGGCTCTATTAGAGGAGCCGCTCTTGATGTTTTTGAAAATGAGCCAGCGCTCACTCCTGGTTTAGCAAAGCTTGATAATGTCATTGTTACTCCGCACATTGCTTCTGCCAGTGACGAGACTAGGGGTAAAATGTCTGAGTTGGTAGGATTTAATGTTAATGAATTTTTCCTCGGTCACACCCCACCAAATTTAGTAAAAGTTGACTAGAAGAAATACTTGCATTGGTCTACTTCTCATGGGAAAGTAAGCAGACGTTTTACTAGTGAATAATTCGACAAAACGTTATGAAAAAAGGATACGTAGCAAATATTGAAAAGGTGACGACAGAAAATATTGATTATCGACGTGTGTTATACACTGGGGAGCACAGCCAGCTCGTTGTCATGAGTCTTGAGCCAGGAGTAGAGATCGGAGAGGAAATTCATCATCTTGATCAGTTCATTCGCATCGAGAGCGGTACGGTAAAGGCGTTACTCAACGAAACTGAGGAATATGATCTTGAGGATGACTGGGCCATAGTGGTTCCGGCAGGGGTGAAGCATAATTTCATTAACCAAGGTGATGTACCAGTGAAGCTGTACTCAATCTATTCACCAGCTGAGCATAGAGATGGTCTAGTACAACCAACCAAAGCAGATGAAAAAGAAGAACATTTCGATGGCGTTACCACAGAGTAAGAGGTAGTGAAAAAGGCCAGCCCCTTCGGGGCTGGCCTTTTTCACAAGGAAATTAAGTTGACAAAAACAAAATATATGTTTTCATATGATCCTCTCTTATGAGAGTGGGTTGTTCTTTGTATATAAAGGAGAAGATCATGTTTCGCGTACAGCAGGTTGGTTCTGGTGTCTCTGTGTCAGTTCGGGAAATTGGCTTTGTAAAAAAGCTTGTTCTCCCACAAGGGTATGGCTTCATTCGTCCTGAAAAGGGTGGTGAAGACGTGTTTGTCAGTACTATAACGGTGCAGCAGTCTGGCATCGTTCTATTTGAAGAAGGAGCCAAAGTTTCGTATCAGGCGGTTGAGGTGAAAGGGAGGTTTCGAGCGATCAACTTGGAGTTGTTCAAGGATGAAATTTCAAGGAAACAAGGCTCTGATCTCCCTGACCCCAACCAATGGATCGACGGGACTCTCAAGTGGTTCAGTCCAACAAAAGGGTATGGATTCGTCAGTTTTGCTGGTGGGGTGAAGGATGCTTTCCTGACCAAACAAGTGTTTGTAAGCCTAACCGGCGTCGACGAACAGACTCGAGTCGAAAATCTTTCGGTGAAAGTCTTGATTGTTCCCAGCAAGAAGCCTGGTTTGCTTCAAGTCAAAGCGATTGTGCGATCATGATCTTTTTAAACTGCCCCTCGGGGCAGTTTTTGTTAGTCGGGTAACGATCATTAATTAAGTATCTTTTGATTAGAATCAGAATGTTGGTATACTGCAATTTGTTTTTCACAACGAAAGGGAATGGCAATGTCAGAACAGGTTAGTCAGCTTCAGAGTGATAAAAAAGTGGTTTCAGGTGAGGAGCTTTTTCAGGCTACGATTCATTTTGAACCGACATGGTGTGAACAGTTCTTTCACTATTCTGGTAGTTCTAGCTTTTCTCTGTATGGAGAAGGGGGAGTTAAGGTGGTCCAAACAGCCGCTGTGTTGACGAAGTTGGAGACAGAGATCGGCTATCATTTTTCTGACCACAGAATAATGTCGATATACATTGACACATCGAAGGGGATGCTGTTTCACAACGACAAGGTCATACTTCATGCGTTTAAACACGGAAAAGGAGAAGGGATTATTACACTTGATCTTTCTCTCGAACGAGAAGGAGGTGAAGTACTAAAGGGCCATGCAATATTAGCAAGTCCTGAAGCTGCAGATTGGGAGATGTGATTTCTCCTCAAACGTCGTTTGGTAGATACCAGCGGCGTTTTTTACATTAAAAAATAGCAGCGCGCAGTTGGCGCGCTGCTATTTTATTAGGTCAAATGACTAGTGTTTCGGTACAAAAGTGAGTGCTTCACCACGCTTGGTGCCTCGTCCAGTACGGCCGATGCGGTGCACGTAATCCTCAAACGTATTTGGAAGATCGTAGTTGATGACGTGAGAGACATCGTCAACGTGAATACCGCGAGCGGCCACGTCGGTGGCGACTAAGACACGGGCATTTCCGCTCTTGAAGGCAGCGAGTGAACGCTGACGTTGACCATGACTCTTGTTGCCGTGGATAGACTCAGCCTTTACTCCGTTTTTGGTGAGCTCTTGCGAAAGTTTTTCAACACTGTGTTTCATCGATCCAAAGATGATCACTCGCTTGAATTCTGGCTTTGCAAGCAGGGCAAGTAAGGTGTCGAATTTATGTACATGTTCGTACGATACGACATCTTGAGCAATGCTGTCAGTGACGTCCTTTTTCTTTACCGAAACAGATACTGGTTTTTGCATGAAATCGTTTACCAGTGCTTCGGCTTCTTTGGTCATGGTTGCTGAGAAGAAGAGCGTTTGTCGATCCTTTCTAACACCACTGAGGATACTGCGCATGTCGTGAATGAATCCCATATCGAGCATGCGATCTGCTTCATCGAGTACCACATTCGTGATCCGGTCGGTATGTAGGTTTCCGCGCTCGATGAGATCGAGGATACGACCAGGGGTACCAATCACAAAATGATTTGTCCGCTTCAGGGCTCTGATCTGTGGCTGGATACTGGTTCCTCCGACACAGCTTGTCGCGAAGAGTTTGAAACCAGCGCCAAACTTACGAAATTCCGCTTCAGCTTGAAGGGCAAGTTCTCGAGTTGGGGTTAGGATAAGTGTTTGTTGATTTTTTCCAGTTAGTGTCTTTTGGATCAGTGGTAGCAGGAATGCCGCGGTCTTTCCGGTTCCCGTTTGTGCTAGACCAATGACATCTTTACCATCAAGAATAAGTGGGATCACTTGATCTTGGATCGGTGATGGAGAATCAATACCTTGCTTGGTAACTGAGGCTACAATGTCGGAATGAAGACCGAAGTCTTTGAAAGAGTGCTTTGGTTCATAGGCTGCTTCTTCAACCACGACAGGATTCTTATTGATGAACTGTGAGGGGTCAAAACTTGGCTGCTTGCGGGCACCGCCACGGCTGCCGCCACCGCGGTGTGGGCGACCACTACCAAAGCGGCTCGCGCCACCAGAGCGGGTGCGACTGCTGGTATTTCGACTACGATTAAAAGGTCGATCAGTTCTCTCTGAACTAGAGTAAGGGCGGCGTCCAGATTGTGGACGTCGCGATGTTTGAAATGGCATCTAAAAATAGTTGTATTAGTGGAGGGTATGAAGCTCCGGGGCGTGCAGGTAGTAATTTTTCAGAAACCTGAAAGTATAAGTAACATCAGACATCTGCAGCTAATGTGCCCCACACAAGAAACATAAGCGTGCAGTGATAGTAATACATATTAGGTATTTGTCAAATTCTAGTCGCGTGGACAAAGGAATTTGTTATGCTATTTTACGAGTGGATACTTTTGTCCTAGATGCTATGGAGGCTGAAAATGGGGATTGAACAAACACTGGTACTGATCAAACCCGATGCGGTGGAGATGGGGTGCGTTGATGCAATCAAAACCCGATACATAAAAGCGGGTCTTCAAGTCTTTCACGAAAGTGTCGTTCGCTTTTCAAGGGAGGAAGTAGCGGAGTTCTACGAGGAACATGCTGGAAGGTTTTATTTTCCTGCTCTTCTCTTGGCCATGACCGACCACCTTTGTCGAGGATTGGTCCTGGAAGGTGAGAATGCCATTGAAGAAGTACGCAAGCTCAATGGACCAACCGATCCTTCCAAAGCACCTGAAGGCACCATTCGAGGCGATTTTCGCAGTGGCGGCGGCCCATACAACACAGTGCATGCATCGGATAGCACTGAGTCATTTAGTCATGAAGTGCGAATCTTCCTTCTTGCTTCAGGTAGTGATTTTGTACACACCAGTGAGTACAAACTTGCAGCGCACAAATAAGACTGAAGATATTTTTTATCACCACAGGTTTCGTACTCTGTGGTGATTTTATAGCTTGAGCTCATGCGTGGGGTATACTAGTGCCATTATGACAATGACATTGCAGGCGGCGTATCAGCGCGCGTTCAAAGATGCTGATATTCGGGGTATTTATCCAACCGAAATTGATGAAGAGGTGGCGTATTTTGTGGCTCGGGCTTTTGTCGAAGAGTACAAATATACCAAGGTACTCGTGGCACGCGACATGCGTCTTTCAACACCACAGCTTCATGAAGCTTTCGTGAAAGGGGTGACCGATTCGGGGGCGACAGTCATTGATATTGGTATGGTACACACGCCGGTGCTGTACTACGCATCCGGCACCATGAACTTGCCGGGAGTGATGATTACGGCTTCGCACAGCCCGAAGGAATATAACGGCTTGAAATTGGTGTTCCCACAAGCAATCCCGCTTACCGAAAAGAATGGTCTCGGCAAGATTCGCCGCCGGATGGAGAAGGGAAAATTTGCTGCCGATGTAAAGCCAGGCAAGGTCACTAATAAGGATGTGCGTAATGGGTATCAAAAATTTGTACTGAAAGGTGTACCAGCAAAGAAACTGGCTGGACTTAAAGTGGCGGTCGATGTTGGTAACGGTATGGCCAGCGTACTTATGCCACTGCTGCAAGAAAAGCTGCCGATAGATTTCACAATTTTGTTCCCAGAACTCGATGGGCGATTCCCGAATCGTGGTTCTGATCCAACGCTTTCTAAGAACCAGCGTCATATTAAGAAGGCACTCAAGGAAGGGAAGTTTGATTTCGGCTTTGGTTTTGATGGCGATTGTGATCGTATCGCTTTTCTCGATGAAAGGGGTACTTACGTCAACAGCGCAGCCATTGGTGCGCTTCTCGCCGAGCAGTATCTCAAGAAACATAAAGGAGCAAAGATCGGCTACACCAATCTCGATAGTTTGGTATTACTGGAGACTATCAAACACTGTGGTGGAAAGCCGATACCGGTGCGCGTTGGCCATGCGTTTATCAAGGAGGTGATGCGCAAGAAGGATATGCTGTTCTCGGCAGAACACTCCGGACACTTCTATTTTAAAGATTATTTCTACACCGACTCGGTCACCCTCACGCTACTTGGTGTGCTCGAAGCGTATACGAAAGCTCAAGCCGAAGGGAAGACCTTTAGTGAACTGATGGCGCCATACCTACCGTACCAGCAAACGGAAGATGTGATCGTGATGGTGAAAGATCGCGAGCTAGCGCTCGCAAAGACGCGCGCGTACGTGGAGTCACTCAAGCCACAGTCGATCGATTCTTTTGATGGATTCTTTGTGAACTTTGGTGAGGTGTGGGGCTCAGTCAAGATCAGCGTGACCGAGTACGCACTCAAGCTCATGTTTGAGGGGAGGAAAAAGAAAGACGCGCAGACGATGCAGGATAAGGTAGTGGAGTACATCCGGTCAGTTGCGGATGAGGGGTAGTGTTCCAAAAGTCGGTCTACTCATGAAATCAATCGCTTAGGACAGGCATTGCACAGAGCGTGCTGCAGGTCAAAGTCGATGCGTAGCGTCCGTTAGGACATCGGCTTTGAGCACGCTCGAGCATAGCGCGCCAGCCGCTGGGATGGCGACGCGTGTCTGGAATAAGTGGTTGGTTTTATTGAGTATTCCGATAATACCCTGTGAAGAGCTCAAGGACTTCGTACTCTTCCCATTTCCAGAAACCGTGGTACGATGCGCACACATGAAAAAAGTTGAGAAGGCAGAAGTCGAATATATTTTTGGAAAACATGCGGTGCGTGAGGTGCTACGGGAGCGGCCAGATGTAGTGGTGGAAGCACATGTAGCGGCGGATTTTTCTGATGAAAGCATCCTGCGTCTCATTGAGACAAAAAAGATTCCGCTCAAAGTCCTTAATCAGAAAAATCCGCCGCGCGGCATCTCTTCAAACGCCGCTCACCAGGGTGTGGTTGCGGGTATTCTTCCTAGTAAACTTACAGTTCCATACAAGGAGTTCAAGCAAACGCTCAAGATCGCTCCCGATACCGCCCTCCTCGTGCTTGGAGAAGTACAAGACCCGCACAATGTTGGTGCGGTCATTCGCTCAGCAGCCGCCTTCGGCATCAAAGGAGTACTTATCCCACCGCATAATCAAGCACCCGTGACTGGTACGGTAGTGAAAGTGTCGGCAGGTATGGCCTTTCGCATTCCGCTCGTGACCATTTCCAATGTAAATGCCACCTTACTCGACCTCAAAGACAGCGGCTTCTGGGTTTATGGCCTTGAGGGTGATGGTACTGTTTCAACAGTTACCGAGGGCTATCCAAAGCCATCAGTGTTTGTGTTGGGTAATGAGGGATCAGGCTTACGAGAAAAAACCAAAGAAGCCTGTGATGATCTTATTTCTATCCCGATGCATCCGCAGTGTGAATCACTCAATGCCGCTGCTGCGACCGCCATCGTACTCGCCTCTTGGAGTGCCAAACACCCCGATGCTTTGTCATCCTAATCTCCCTAGTGTACTATTGTGGTCACGTACGTTGTTCACTCTTTTTGTTGTGGCTGCGGAATAATTATCATAAGTAAAATGCTATGAGCGAAAACGAAACTCAACCGACAACTGAGACAGAAACCACCACTGCAGCAGTGGTAGAAACGAAAAAAAAGAAGTGCCCACGTTTTAAGTGGATAGTGATTGCTGTGATAGCAGTCGTTGTTATTGTCCTCGGGGTGCTCTATCAGCTAGAAAAGGAAGGACGTTCTTCTACGTCAATATTTTCGACACTGATTGAACAGCAAGAAGCAAAAAAAGTAGTTGCCACCGTGAATGGGGAAGAGATCACGAATGCCGATCTTCAGACAAGTATCCAGCAGTTCAGTCAAATGGCAGCTGCACAGGGTGTTGATGTTGCTAGTCCTGAGGTGCAAACAGATATCAAGGGTCAGGCGCTTGAAGTTCTTGTTAATACAAAACTGCTGAAACAAGAAGCTGCTACACAAGGTATTTCCGTGACTGATGAAGAGGTGACGGCACGTCTCAATACGCTGAAAGAAGAGATCGGCGGAGAAGAAATACTTACTGAGCGAATGGCTTCACTGGGTATTGATGATACACGTCTTCATACCGATATCAGGGACGAACTTACTATTCAAAAACTCCTCGATACAGTATTCGCTGCAGCAAATATTGTGGTGACAGAAGAAGAGATCGCTTCAGTGTACGAAGGGGCAGGAGGAGAGACGGCTGGTTTACCAGCGCTCGAAGAAGTGCGGCCGCAGGTTGAAGCACAGATCATTGCTTCCAAAGAACAGGCAGCGATCGATGACTTCCTCGCTACTCTAAAGGAGGGGGCTGTGATTGAAACAAAAGAATAATCAGAGAAAAACAGAAAATAAAACACCCACGAAAGTGGGTGTTTTATTTGAATAACTTAATTTTCATATCAGTCCACTTGCTATACTAATAGTACATGGCAAAGAAAGAGATTGATTATGTTCATGCATTGACATACCAGGCTAGTAGTCGAATAGAGTTGTTGCGGAAGTTACCGGTGCCCGAACGGGCAGCGGCGTTTGAGAAACTTTCACCGTACGTACAGCAATCAATTTTGAAGCTTCTGCGGGTACACGAGATCGTTGACCTCTTAGATCACCTGGATATGCAGCAGGCCGAACGAGTAGTGACTCGTATCCAGAATACAAAACTTCGTGAAAAGGTGGTGCAGCGTCTTAAGGGTGACGTTAAAGATAAGGTGGAGTATTTTTTACGATTTCATCCCAACGCCACTTTATCGCTCATCAATTTCAATTACTTGTTCCTCGATGGTGCTTTAACTATTAAAGATGCTGCACATATCATCAGTGATCATTACGAAGAAACAGCTCGTTATCCAGAAGTGTTAGTTCACGAAAAGGGAGTCCTGCTCGGTGAGGTACCTCTTTCATCTATTGTACGAGAACGAAACACGAGCTTGCTTAAAAAACATGTCCAGCCGGTTCAGACCATTACGTACCAAGCTGAGGTGAATGATATCATCGAACGATTGGTGACTACTAATAGCAAAAAAATGATCGTGCTGGATCATGACACCAGTGTGCTTGGTATCATTTATGCGGATGCCGCCCGCTTACTGTTTGGTAATTTACCGGCTGAGACATTGTATGACTTCGCTGGTGTCGATAATAGTGAACGACCGTTTGATAGTGTGGCGCATAAAGTTCGCAATCGTTATCGTTGGCTTATTCTCAACCTCGCTACTTGTTTTTTGGCTGGGTCAGTGGTGTTGGCTTTTCAGGATACGCTTAATACACTGACCATCCTTTCAGTGTATATGCCGATCATTGTTGGTATGGGTGGTAATGCGGCAACACAAGCGTTTGCCATTATGGTGCGTGGTATCACATTGGGGACAATTTCATATCAGAATGCTGCGCCGGCTATTTGGCGAGAGCTTTGGGCGGGGTTGTTTAACGGCATTATCATTGGTTCAATAGTGGCCTTGGTATCTGCGCTCTGGAATGGAGAACCACTCTTAGGATTGGTGGTTGGAGTAGCACTCATTATGGCTCACATTGTAGCGGGCTTTGCCGGAGCATTCATTCCATTACTTATGAAACACATTGGAAATGATCCGGCCGCAACATCAACTATTTTTATCACCACGGTCACCGATACGCTCGGCCTTATTTTCCTTTTGGGTCTAGCCACGATCGTTTTGCTCTAATGATATACTGTAGGCTATGAAAATAGCGGAAAGGATCGTTATCGTTTTACTTCTGATCGGTATTGTTGGTAGTGGCATTTGGTTTACTTTCTATGTGAGAGATTTGGTTGCCGAGGAACATCAGCAGAAGGTGGAAGACGTAGCGCTGGGTAAATATCAGATTCCCACTACTGCTGATGAGCCAGAGGTGACTCAGGAAACGTGGCAGACAATCTATCCTAATACGGTTACGATCCTGATCGGTGAAACGACAGTGAAAGCATCCATTGCAGATTCTCTAGCGGAACGAATTGGTGGGCTTTCTGGTACGCCATTTTTACCAGACAACGTTGTAAAATTGTTTGTCTTTGGTACGGCAGGTACACATTCAATTTGGATGAAAGACATGAATTATTCACTTGATATCATGTGGCTTAATCAGACGGGCGGAATCGTGCACCTAGAAGAAAATGTCTCTCCCGATACCTATCCTGAGTCTTTTTCTTCACCAGTTTCAGCTTGGTATGTCGTTGAAGCTAATGCTGGCTTTGTTGCTGCAAATAATATTAAAATCGGGAATAAGGTAGTATTACCAACAGAATAGCTTGCTTTTTTTATTAAGTATTGCATAATTGCACTACACGATGATCGCCTCGTTTTTTACGGGGAGGAAAGTCCGGACACGCCCCAAGCTTAGCTTGGGAGGATGGTAGCGGGTAACGCCCGTCGTATAGCAATATAAGAGGTGCGAACAGAAACGGTCTTTTCCGAAAGAAAAAGAACAGCCTGTACCCTTGACTTGGTTTCGGCCAGGAACACTCGTTAGACCTCAGGCTGGTCTCGGTTTATAAAGGGGTATGAGAAGACCGAGGTGAAACGGCTAAATCCTTACCTGCGTGCAAGGCCGTGTCGCGCTGGTCTTTGTATTCCGATGGAATACAAAGACCAGCGCGAAGTGCCGCAAGAGCTTTTCAGTAATGAAAAGCCTAGGTAAATGATCATCCGAGTTTACTCGACAGAATCCGGCTTAGGTGTGCAAAAAAGGCCCGTTAGGGCTTTTTTTGTATGTGGTACAATCTATTCATATTCACTAGGGGAATTTTATTTTGTTATGTCAGAAAATGTATTCATTCCAAGGATGAAGCAATCTATTGAAGAGAAAGAAGAAGTTGTCATATCTAAGGAAGATCTGACAGGAAGATTTCTCTATCAAATAGCCCAGTACACGGTTGTGGGATTATTCGGAGCTGTCTTACTTTTTTTCACTCCTGGTCTATGGGCGACTCTTGGATTCGATAAAGTAATTGTAACTACAGCCTTTATAATTGTCGCTGTGGTGATGTTGAGTTTATTGAGCTTACGACGAAGTAAGGTGTCTACCATCGTGCCACTGACAGCAATCCTTTTTTGGGTGACGGTGTTTGCCTCGTTTGCTTCCGCTGTACTTTCTGGTGACACGCAAGATGCGTTACGAGGAAGTGTATTTGAAACACAAACAACAGGATTTTTTGTGTTACTAGCACTGAGTATGACCGTTCCGCTAGTGTTGCAAAGGTCAAAAAATATGACGGTGCGAGCCATGGTCGTTTTTAGTATTGCTGCCACGCTATCACTCGTATATGTTCTACTCCGACTCATTTTAGGAGCAGATTTCCTGCCTCTGCAAAGCTTCTCTTCAATAACGAGCTCACCGATTGGTACCTTCAACGACCAAGCAATTTTTGCTGGGCTAGTGATCGTGATGAGTCTGATCACACTGGTTCAATTGCCACTTAAAACAGCAATGCAGTATCTTTTCACTGGATTAATTGGTATCGCGTTGTTTATCCTCGCCGTTGCCAACTTTTTTAACGTATGGATCGTCGTCGGCTTTTTTGCCTTTCTGATCTTGATGTATATTCTTTCTCGCGATGTACTTTTTAAGAGTGAAGAAGAGCAAAATACTAACAGCTCGCGACTGGTGATCGTTGTGGCGGCACTCATTTGTGTGCTTAGTGTTTCGTTTGTCGTGGCGGGTGACCTCATGGGTACAAAGATGCAGCAGATGACTGGCGTTGACTATGTTGAAGTTCGACCATCAATTGGAGCGACTATTGATATTGCGCGTGGTGTCTATGCTGAAAACGCATTGTTCGGTATTGGTGCTAATCGTTTTGCTGATGCGTGGCAATTACACAAAGATCCGGCTATAAACGAAACGATCTTTTGGGATACTGACTTTAGTGCTGGGAGTGGTTTCGTTCCAACGGTCTTTGTTACGAGTGGATTATTGGGCGGGTTGCTTCTAGTGGCTTTTCATATCGGATTGCTCTATCTCGGTTATCGGATGTTGCTCCGTTCAGAGAAGCGAGATCCTTACTGGTATTACCTAGGTGTTGTTTCATTTGCTGCCGCTACTTTTATCTGGGGCATGTCCTATGTCTACGTACCTGGAACAACCCTACTTATACTAGGGGCGCTGTTTACGGGTCTTACTTTTGCTGCTGCATCAGCGTTGCTTCCAGATTCAATCAAAACTATTCCGTTGACCACCAATCGTCGTCGAGGATTTTTCCTTATGGCCATGATAATTTTACTGGTCACAGCCAGTGTCGTGACTATATTTACGGTTGGAAGACAGTATTTTGCTCAGGCTGAATTCAGCAAAGCACAAGCAACTGCCAATACGGTAGAAGCCGTGGCAGAGGCAGCTTCAGCTTCGTACGCACTGTATCCAGACGATCGATTTTTAAGTGCGCGAGCCCAAGCATACTTATCGAGCATCAATCAGCTCCTCCAGGTAAGTGAACCGACAGAAGAACAACAACAGATCTTTGTCGCGGCAGCTGAAGAAGCGCTTCTTGCCGCTGAAGAAGCAGTTAAGAAAGATTCTAGTAATCCTGATCATCATGCAGTTCTCGCCAGTGTTTTTAGTGGCTTAGCTGCCGCTGGAGTTGCTGGTGCAGATAAGCGAGTAGAAACATCACTAGCTGAGGCAATGCGGTTGGATCCGCGAAATCCTAGCTACCAGCTTATCGTTGCGCAGGCAGCTGCTCGAACTGGAGATCTGGAGAAGGCTCGTTCGATGATAGCGCAAGCTCTCGAGTTGAAACGAAATTTCACTCCTGCCATGTATCTTTCGGCCCAGCTTGATATCGGTGAAGGAAATGTTGAAGCAGCTATAGCTACCACTCGTTCAATTATTACCATGGAACCACGAAATCCAACGCGATATTTCCAATTAGGAGTGTTGCTCTCAGCGACCGACGCACTGCCAGAAGCGATTGCCGCGTACCGCTCAGCCATTGCTCTTGATCCACAGTATGCAAATGCACGCTATCTTTTAGCGCTCGCGTACCTAAATAATCGGGAAAATGAAGCGGCCTTGGCGCAGCTACGTGTAGTGCAAGAAACTAACCGAGAAAATCAGCAGTTAGAGGATCTGATCCGTCAGGTTGAATCAGGTCAATACGTTATTCCTGTAAACTCAGGTATCGAAACTCCGATCACTGAACAAACTCCAGGTGAGGATTCTGCTGACGGTACGATTACTCCTGGTGATGTGGATTCAGACTTGGTGACCCCTGTTAACACAATCTCTGGTGGAGAGGGTACTGAAAATACTGCAACCACTTCTACAGCGCCAGCAGAAGGTGGGTCAGAAACCTCTGTTGATGCTCCAGGCGTGTAAGTCTTGCTGTCTCAAAACTAATGGTTTATGGTCAAACGCGTTTTTAATTTAGTGTACAGAGAAGTACGCGGTTTACATCAAGCTGCGTATATTCTTGCACTGTTCGCGTTTGGTTCGCAGATACTGGCAATCGTTCGGGATCGTTTGTTGGCACACAATTTTGGTGCTGGAATTGAGCTTGATCTTTACTACGCGGCATTTCGTATCCCTGATCTTCTTTTCGTACTCTTTGCTTCAGTGCTATCGATCTATGTTTTGTTACCATTTGTTAATCGATCGGTTGAAGAAGGTGGTTCTGCGGCAGGTGCGGCAGTGTTATCGCAAGTATTCACCCTCTTCTTGTGGGTATATGTAGCCATTGCAGGTGTTCTAGCGGCATCGGCACCACTCTATGTCCAGCATGTCTTTCCAGGGTTTACAGATCGTTATGACGAGCTGGTGCTTCTGCTGCAGCTGCTATTGATACAACCATTCCTACTCGGCCTTTCGAGTCTCTGTGGAGTGGTAACACAAATGAATCACCGATTTATTCTATATGCACTGAGTCCACTGTTGTATAACATCGGCATCATCTTTGGTATTACCGTGTTGTATCCAAGCTTTGGTCTCACGGGATTGGTGCTTGGTGTGGTTGTGGGCGCAATCGGACACGTGCTTGTACAAATACCCTTTGTTACAAAAAGTAAATATGCGTTTTCACTTGTGCCAAGAATTAATTTTTCACTCATGCGGCAAGTGCTCGCTGTTTCGATTCCTCGAGCGTTGACTCTATCTGTTAACCAGATCGTGCTTCTTGTTCTCATTGGCATGGCTTCGGTTATGGCGGTGGGGTCAGTCTCAGTGTTTCAGTTTGCGTTCAACCTACAATCGGTCCCATTGGCAATCATTGGCGTTAGTTACTCAGTTGCGGCTTTTCCAACGTTGTCTAATCTCTTTGCGAGACGTGATCAGCAGGGCTTTAATACACAGCTACTTACCGCCCTTAGGCACATTATCTTCTGGTCAGTACCGATCATCGGACTTGTCGTTGTGTTGCGTGCACAGATTGTTCGAGTGTTGTTAGGAAGTGGGGAATTTGATTGGGGAGATACTAGACTGACTGCTGCAATGTTGGCGATCTTTGTATTTTCGTTGGTGGCTCAGGCGATCTTGCTGCTGCTTATTCGAGCCTTCTACGCTGGCGGGAAAACGGTTTTACCTCTTATTGTTGCATTGGGAGGCGGGGTAGCTTCAATCATGTTAGCAGTGGTATTTCATGGGTTCTATCTCAATTTACCTACCATACAGTACTATTTTGATAGTTTGCTTCGTCTTGAAAATGTAGCAGGCACTGAAGTGCTGGTGCTTGCCTTCGCCTTTGTTTGTGGGCAATTTTTGCAGCTGGCGATCTTACTGACCTTGTCGGTAAAAACCTTCTCAATCAGTTATCGACCGCTGCTCTGGTTGGCTACAGAAGCGACTCTTGCTGCACTGGCAGGAGGAATTACCGCATACGTAACCTTGGCGTTTTTGGTTGATGGTATTAACCAAGAAACATTTGTCGGTATCATGATTCAAGGTCTTGTGGCTGGTGTTATGGGGGTCTTTGCAGTTGTTCTTACTTATCTTGCTACTGGTGCACCAGAACTACGTGAGATTACTCGTTCGTTTCAGATCAAATTACTTAAAACCGAGATCATCGCACCACAAGAAGAACAGACCCGAGACTAGTCTTTTTTTCAAAGTAGGGTAGAGTAGGGCCACCTTTTCACGTCGCTATGCAAATCAGAAATTTCAGTATCATTGCTCACATCGACCACGGTAAGTCGACCTTGGCTGATCGAATGCTCGAAGCGACTAAGACCGTGGAGGCGCGAAAAATGAAGGAACAAGTGCTCGATTCCATGGATCTTGAACGTGAGCGAGGGATCACCATCAAGATGCAGCCAGTGCGCATGCGCTATATGCATGGCGGAACAGAGTACGAATTCAACCTTATTGATACGCCAGGACATATTGATTTCTCCTATGAGGTCTCGCGAGCCCTTAAAGCCGTTGAAGGAGTGTTGCTGCTGGTAGACAGTACCCAGGGTGTACAAGCGCAAACACTCAC
>DZBU01000004.1:25891-28947 GCA_022730015.1 Candidatus Elulimicrobium sp.
AAGGAGTGTTGCTGCTGGTAGACAGTACCCAGGGTGTACAAGCGCAAACACTCACAACCCTGCAGATGGCAAAGGATCTCGGCCTAACGATCATTCCAGTTCTCACCAAGACAGACGTCCCGCATTCACGACCGGAGGAGATCGGTGCGGAAGTGATGAACCTATTACAGTGCGCGCGCGAAGATATTCTGCTGGTCTCAGGTAAGACAGGAGCGGGAGTTTCAGAGCTGCTCGAAGCTATTTGTGTACGCATACCACCGCCAGCACCAAGTAAACTCGATACGTACCGCGGACTTATCTTTGATTTTGCCTATTCCAACCACCGCGGCATCATTGTGTTCATGCGAGTGTTTGACGGTGAGGTCAAGAAGGGTGATGTGCTGAAGTTTGCTGCTAGTAAGCGCAGCTTCACCGCACTTGAGGTGGGGATCGTCACTCCAGAAGAGCATCCGGTAGAGAGACTTTCCGCTGGGGAGATCGGCTACATTGTGACTGGTATCAAGGAACCGGGAGTGGCTGGTGTGGGAGATACTTTGATGAAGGACCGCAGCACCGTCGAGCCGCTTGCCGGCTACCAGCAAGCACGTCCAGTAGTTTGGTCGTCCATCTTTCCTGAAAACCAAGATGAATTTACTCAGCTGCGCCAGGCGTTGGATCGTCTGCAGCTCTCAGACTCATCACTCTCGTACGAAGAAGAGTCTTCAGGAGTGCTGGGTCGGGGGTTCCGCTGTGGATTCTTAGGAATGCTGCATATGGAGATTATTACCGAACGGTTGCGACGGGAATTTGATATCGACATCATCATCACTTCACCATCTATTTCATACGAGGTAACTTGGCCCGACGGTCATATTGAAAATATCTATGCGGCCAACCGGTTTCCTGAGTATGGAGAAAAAGTGACCGTGCGCGAACCGTGGATCCTCGGGCAGATCATTCTCCCGGGTGACTACATTGGAAACGTCATGACTCTGCTCTTTGAACATGAGGCGAGCTTGATTGATACGGAACTCTTTGGTGATGGGCGTACTCTGCTAGTAATTGAGATGCCGCTGCGCGAACTTATGCGAGGATTCTTTGATCGGCTTAAGAACGCGAGTAGTGGGTATGCCTCGCTATCATACGAAATAGCCGAAATGCGTCCAGCCTCTGTTACCAAGCTTGATGTTCTCATTGCCGAAGAGTTAGTGCCGGCTTTTTCACGGGTCATTGGTATGGCACGAGCTGAGATCGATGCTAAGGCTATTACTGAAAAACTCTATACTACGCTGCCGCGACAGCAGTTTGTGGTAAAGATTCAAGCGAAAGTAATGGGTAAGATCATTTCGACTAAGAAAATTTCAGCGTTGAGTAAGGATGTTACGGGACATCTTTATGGTGGTGATATCACTCGTAAGATGAAGCTACGGGAGAAGCAGAAGAAAGGAAAGGCGAAGGCTCTCGAGCGTGGAAAGGTGCATATACCCCAAGATGTGTTTATGAAGATGATGAAGAATGAATAAAAAAAGCCGGTGGACCCGTAGGGTCCACCGGCTTTTTTTATTTAAAATAATCCAGCCCCACCTGAATAGGCAAACACCATACTGAGTATGATAATTACGGCTATTACTGCCCAGATCCACTTTATGATGGTCTTGGTTTTTTTATGGAATAAAAAACTCATGGTGTTTATTCTACCTAATAATCTAATTAAGGCAAAGGTGAATAAATGGGTTACAATATACGCATGTTTGACTTTTATCAGAAACGGAAATTACGATCAAGGATCAATTCCCCGATTACGCAAGGGGTTATTTTAGGGCTTTCTTTGATCGTTGGTTGGAGTGCATATGTTAGGTTTGATATAGCGATGGAGATGCGTGAACGACGTATTCAGGCTGAATCTCAGACTGCCGCCCTAGAAGCGCACAAGACTGTACTTAAAGATAAAGTTGAATATCTTTCAAGTGATCGTGGCATTGAAGCTGAAATGCGCCGCCAGTTTGATATTACCCTGCCGGGGGAGCAAGTGGTTGTGATAGTTGAAGATGATGAATCAAAACAGGAAATGTCTTCTACAACAAATTCTCTTTCGGAACAGCGGGAGCGGGCTTGGTATCAGTTTTGGCGTTAAAAGGAGGGTTTTTTGTCTGAACTAAAACTGATATACTAGATTGATATTACGATTAATTTTAGTATATGGAAACACCAACAGTTACTATTTACAGCACCCCAGTTTGTCATTTTTGTCACGCGGCCAAGGACTTTTTTCAGGCTAACAACGTTACCTTTGTCGACCACGATGTTGCCGCTGATGCTGCAATGCGACAAGAGATGATTGACCTTACCGGGCAGATGGGAGTTCCTGTGATCAGGATCGGAAATGATGTTGTAATTGGTTTCGATGAACCAAAGCTTCGAGAATTGCTCGGACTGTAATTAATTAACAAGAAACCGGCGGGCGCTTCGCGCCCGCCGGTTTCTTGTATATCCACCAATGCTCCTCCAAAATTCGTGCCTCCACCAGGAATCGAACCCAGATCTCTTCCTTAGGACGGAATCGTTCTATCCATTGAACTATGGAGGCAAGTGGACATACTGTAGCATAATTCTGCTTTTATTCACGATAGCTTTGCTATAATGATTCTATGTTACCTGATCATGACGAACATCGTGAATTACGTGAATTGATACTCGAAAATCAACGGTTGCTGACCGAAAATAATCAGCTTATTAAAAAGCTTAATCGAAGATCAGTCCTGGCTTTTTGGTTTCGCATGTTCACTTTTCTGATCCTTATCGGTGCTCCGTTCGTGCTCTATTTTTATGTTATTGAGCCTTATTTCACTAGCCTTGGCTCTTCATTTGAAACCTTTCAGCAAGGGTTACAGGAGGTCCCGGGTTGGAAGCAATTTTATCAAGCAATCAGTGGCGGGGAATAGTTTGAAATTATCTTGGAAATAGGTACAATAGCGAGCACGTTCATAAGATACTGAATGTTTGCTTGGGTAGCTCAGTTGGTAGAGCATTCGCCTGAAGAGCGAAGGGTCAGCAGTTCGAGCCTGCTCCCAAGCACA
>DZBU01000004.1:29047-57325 GCA_022730015.1 Candidatus Elulimicrobium sp.
AGAGCATTCGCCTGAAGAGCGAAGGGTCAGCAGTTCGAGCCTGCTCCCAAGCACATATAACCGACCCCGACACGTACGTGTCGGGGTCGTTGCTATATGTAGCTTGGGAGCAGGCTCGAAAGCCGGAAGTCCATGTGAATTTCGTAGCGTAGCGGAGAAAGAGGGGGCTGAGACGGGGTCGCGAGCGCGACTGAAAGGAGCGGCTTGTGACCGAGCCTGCTTAGTAACCTGCGCCAAATAAAAGAAAGGGAATACCCATTAGAGTGACCGAACCTGCTCCCTACTTGCAAATAATTTGAGATATGTTGAAATACTACAAGTATCTGTAAAACAAAGGAGGGTCGGTCATGCAAGAGCCAACTGAGTTTGAAACATTCAATGTACAGGGTGAACCGATGGGTGTGGTGAAGGGTGTCATTTTTGAACATTACGGACCACGTATCGCTTGTAAAGGAGGTTTAATCGTTCAGGCTGCTGACGTCATTCCAGCCGAAGGAGGATCAATCAAAACCGTGTATGTGGACACTTCAATTTTCGTGGTTTAAGAAATCTCTCAATTTAAAACGCTGGACCAAGTCCAGCGTTTTTTTATTTACTACTATGTCCAGCGTTTGTTCGCACCTTCAGTTGAGTGCTACGGTGCTTATCAAGTTTTGGTAGTTTGATCTCAAGAAGTCCGTGTTTTTCTTGAGCCTCCGCTTCATCGATCGCAACTTCTTCGGGGAGTAATAGGGTGCGTGAGAAACTACCCCAAAACAATTCTCGATGGAAGTAATTGTCATCGTGGGCCTCTTGAAATTCTTCACGAGTGCCTCGAATAGTGACCATGTCACGAGTGATCGAAATCTCGAGCTCATTAGGGCTTACACCTGCCACCAGAGCACGAATAACAATTGCGTCGTCAGTTTGGTACATATCTACGGGCAACTCTCCCTCCTGCTGAGTTTTTTCATTATGATCTCCGTCCCAGGCCTCTTCCTCCTGATAGGTGTCTTCTTCAACTGCTAAGTCATCATCTTCGCCAAATTTGTGATCTTCATCGAGAATGCGGTCGTATTCGTCAGCCTGACTGCCGCCAGTGAGTCGCTCTAAAAATGATGGTTTTTTCATGATAATTTTTGGTGAAGATTATGGTTTTGTTCGAGTAGTTTGATCTTTTCAAACAGAAGAAACAGGAGGATGATTCCCATCCAAACAAAAAGAAAGACGGTCAGGATGGTCTCTCCGTTTGCATCCATTATAAAAAAGTTAAATAGAGCGTGCAATACGATGGCAAGGAACAACCCCACTGTTCCAGCAAATACTTGGAATGATCGCGAACGGTAGTAGCTGAGCGCAAGGGCTACTCCGACCGTACCTGAAGCAAGAACATGCAGTAATGTAGAGCCCAAGAAACGGAAACTACCAGTAATCGCAGAGTTCATGTATTCACCGAGCACAAGTGGGTTAAAAATAAATAATGCATTCTCAAGAGCGGCAAAACCAAGTGCAACCACGATCATATAGATAACAAGATCAATCGGTTCATCGACCTCACGATTCCAAAATACTAGGGCAAGGGCGACGGCGTATTTCAGAAGTTCTTCGACGATCACCCAGACCACCATGACGTTGGCCCCGGAGTAGAGCTCAAGAGCAATCTTTTGCAGGGGTAGGGCCATTGGTACCACTGCCATACCAGCGATAAATGAGATTGCGATAAGAAAGTAAGGCTCTGGTTTTCGACAATCCTCTCGAAGCCAAAACCATACCCAAAACAGAGCTGGAATAAGACCTGCTAGGAAGGCAATAGCGAAGTGGGTTGACTCCATGTATGGCTATATTGTAACAAAGAGCCGCGCCGCCTTTGGCGGCGCGGCTCTCATAAGGGGGATTACCGCTTAGTATAGCTTGGCCACTTGGCGACCATCAGAAGCGAACTATCTTTGAGGGAAGCTGGTGCATGTTGCCAGATGGTTTCGGTCACGAACGGCATGAAAGGATGGAGTAGCTTCAGTGAGGTGACAAGACATTCCTTCAAGACGTACTGCCGAGCAAACTTTGCGTCAGCATTATCACCGCTAAGAATTGGTTTTGATTCCTCGAGTATCTTGTCGGCCAGTTCGTGCCAAATATAGTGATAGGCGTTTTCTCCAGCCAGATACAGACTGAATTTTTCAATGTCAGTGGTCACTTTCGCGACATTATCTTGCAAGTCTTGCAGTATTTCATCGTCCCGTTCGCTAAGCTTTGGTGTCTGATTCCAATCAGCATCGACAATATTGGTGAGCACGAAGCGACTGATATTCCAGATCTTATTCGCGAATTTCTTGTAGGCTCTCACCTTATCCTCACTAAGTGGCATGTCGTTACCAGGGGCAGCGCCAATAATGAGTGAAAGGCGAGTAGCATCAGCACCATACAGCTTTATCATGTCCAAAGGATCGATTGTGTTATCAAGCGATTTGCTCATCTTGCGACCTTTTCCGTCACGTACGAGTCCATGCAGGTAGACATTTTTAAACGGGACCTGGCCAAGGTGGTACCCACTCATGAGGATCATACGCGCCACCCAAAAGAATACTATATCGTACCCAGTCTCAAGCACTGTGGTGGGATGGTAGGTCTTTAGGTCGTCTGTTTCGTTTGGCCAGCCAAGCGTAGAAAAGGTCCAGAGTCCCGAGGAGAACCAGGTATCGAGCGTGTCAGATTCTTGTACCCAATCTGCGCCAGGTGATTCGATCTGGACTTTCAGTTCTCCTCCCCTAAACCAAACTGGAATACGATGACCGTACCAGATCTGACGTGAGATACACCAGTCGTTAAGGTTTTCAATCCAATTAAAATACACGCGCTTGAATCGTTCTGGGAAAATGTCGATATTCTCGTGCGCGACGGCCGCTATCATGAGCTCTTTAAGAGTAACCTCGCTTCCGCTAGCTATTCCACTGATCTCAGAGTGCTTGAGCGTGAATTTCTTGTTCACATTGATCCACCATTGGAGCTTAGGGAGTGGTTCAATAATGCCACCGCTTCGTTCTGCAGTGCTGATGTTCTGGGTGACGGTTTCCTCTTTCTCGAGGAGTCCCTCCGCGCGGAGCCATGTCACCACTTCTTCTCGGGCAGCTTCGACTTTGAGGTTACTGAGACGACCTCCGACTGTCATTTTGGCGTACTCATTGATGACCTGTGGTCGACGGGTGATTCCGGCGCGGTCGGCGATGTCCCAGTCGATCTTGCTATGTGCGGGTGTGACGCCGACCGCGCCAGTCCCGAATTCTGGGTCGACTTCCTTGTCTGCGATCACGGTGACACTTACGGGCACGTCACAGAAGGTAAAATCGTACGTTTTGCCAATGTACGCCTGGTAGCGCGCATCGTCTGGATGTACAGCGACGGCGGTATCGCCAACCTTGGTCTCGGGGCGGGTGGTAGCAACGCTGATTGGGAAGTCCTTACTGTATTTAAAAGTGTACAGGGCTGCCTGTCGTTCCTCGTAGTTTACTTCGTCATCAGAGATGGTGGTTTGACCCTTTGGGTCCCAGTTTACAATGCGATCAGCGCGGTAGATGAGTCCATCATTGTACATGTTGACGAAAGCAGTCATGACCGCGTGATAGCGCGGTTCATCGAGGGTGAATGCGTAACGGCTCCAGTCAAGGCTCGAACCCATTTTCTTGGTTTGGTTGATGATGCTGTTCTTGCTGTCCTCAGCAAATTCATTGACTCGTTTAAGAAACTCGTCACGGCCAAGGTCATGACGACTTTTTTTCTCGGTCTTCAGAAGGATCTTCTCAACCTTTGATTGAGTAGCGATAGCTGCCGAGTCAGTCCCTGGTATCCAAAGAGTGCGCTTACCCTGCATACGGTTGTACCGCACGAGGATGTCTTCGATAGCGAGCATTGCTGCGTGACCCATGTGAAGGGTGCCGGTCACATTAGGAGGAGGGAGGACGATCGAGAACGGTTCAGCATCAGGTGCGGTGATGTCATCCTTGATGCAGTTGTCTGGGTTGAAATAGCCCGAATCATTCCAAAGCGCATAGAGGTTGTCCTCATGGTCGTCCGGATTATAAGGGGCTAAAAATAGCTCGGGGATGTTGTTATTCTGTTCACTCATAAAATAAGAAAACTACCCGTTTCAGGAATTTTCGATAGGAAAAAGTCGAAAATTCCTGAAACTAAGTTCGTAATAATCGATCCGCTCATTTACTCACTTAATAAAGGCGATAGTAGCATAAGATGTGATCAAGACAAAGGCCGGTCCGGCGCGGTAGCCAAAATGATTTGGGGTGCATTAAACAGTAGTAAGGAGGTATGTTAGGCTACCGCGCCGGCTCGGCCTTTAATTAGTAAAGTGATTAACGACGCCAAAATGATAGTGTGTCAATCGTGATTGATTGCCACCATTGTTTGACACCACTCCAGAGGTTTGATGTTTCGATTTTGGGTGTTTCTGACAATACTTCGTTGAGTATTTCATTTTGTCCTTCCTTAAGATTGATTGACTCTTTGCTGGTGGGGGAGGTGATCGTTATTGGTGAAATCACAAAGGGTTCAGGCAGTGACCGATCGGGGGGAGAGGATGGTAAAAAGCTTAAACTAACTACATTTGTTAACCGATTTCGATAGGTATCGATTTCCGTTTGTTGCAATTTGTTCAAAGCAAAAGTTTTATTGTTTTGACACATGATCTCGTTGATCTTTTGTTGCGTGGTGTAATAAACATAACCAGAATCTCGCTCTAATCCCCAAGGGGTAAGAATTTCATCACGGTGCAACAGTTGAAAATCTCGTACAGCTTGTTCGGTGGTGAGGTCAAAGTAGCCCGAAACGACCAACTGTCTTTCCAGTTGATTATTAAGGAACGTCTGTAATTTCTGCACCTCTCCTTGATCATTGTTTGTTCCATAGCGAAGGTACGTGGTGAGATATGCTGAACAAGTGGAATCTTGTATACCAAGAACACGACTTTCTGGTGTTGTCCCAAGACCAAGAATATGGCTAGCAATACTCGATTCGTACGGTCGTTGATTTTTCTCTCGCCGACTGCCGTGTAATCCAACCAGTTGAGCATAATTTGTATAGGTTCCTGACGCTATACCCGAATCGAATTCCATGCTATATGAAACAGTTATAGTTTCCCAGGTTTTGATCTCGGTCAATGGCCAAGAGTGTTGTTGTACTATATTACCCGCTTCGTCTTCCAGTACGTCTACTAAAAGAGCATCAAAGAGCGGTCCTCCGCGATTGAAGAACGTGATAGTGTAATCAACGGTATCGCCGGGTTGGGCTAGGTCATGTGAAGCAGTTTTGGTGATATCCAGATTGGCAGGGAAGGTCATCTGTTGTGAATTGCCACCACTACGCTTTTTTCCTACGTAGACAGTGACCACTTCTTCGTTGTCAGAATTGTTCGCATCTCTCTGGCTACTTGTTACCCGGCTGGTGAGGGGAATAGCGGAGACTGCATTACGATCGATTTTGTCACTCATTTTTGCGACATGGGTGAATTCTTTGGTCTCACCACTTTTGATATCCCCAAGTGACCAGCGTTGTTTTGTGTGATCATTTCCAAATGTCGATCGTTCTCCCTCACTAAAAGAAAGTGTGTCGTTTTCAAAAAGTCCATCTAGGGTCACGTTCGGAGCAGTAGTGTCACCGTGATTAAATACGGTAAAAGTATAGGTAACAAGCCCTCCAGGCATTACCGGAGTAGCTGGTGTTGAAGCGGTGACACCAAGCCAAAGATCTGGTTGACCAAAGGTAAGGTTGCCGCTCCAGTTGCCGTAAATGTTGAAGATGAGATTCGACCAGTTGCTGCCAATGATGTTGGTATTCGCAATGTTCATGATAGAACTACCAGCATAAGCATCCCCAGTCTTAATTGATGTACTTTCTCCATTGACCTCGTTGTCACCAGTAAGGGCATATACATGCACATTGTTTTGGATCGATGCGCTGTTGGTTATATCGATATCACTGGTTTTGATCGGTAATCCGGGTGTGTCAGTGGTGCTTATGATCTCGATGCCACGCTCGGTTTCTCGCCAAGTCATTCCTTCAGGAAGTCCTGAAATGGTACCGGTCCAATCACCATGCACTCTGATCAGCATACTGAATGTGGAGCCACCAATGAAATTTTGATTGATTAGATTTGTCACATCGCTACTTGCCACTGCTGAGCCGGTTTCAATCGATGTGTCATCGCCACTCGCTATATTGTCACCAGTATACGCAACAGTTTCGATATTATTTTCGACGACCGCATCATTGGTGGTAGTTACATTACCTGGAATGATCGCATTATTGGTCAAGAATTGATCAAAAAAGTTACTACTTGGCAGCACGATATCGCCTGCATAATCACTGAAGTTGTTAAAGATAAGAAGCAGATACTGTGAGTCTACGATGTTGGTATTAGCGACATTTATGATATTGGCAGATGCATAGGCATTACCAGTTTCTATCTGTGCCGTATCTCCATCTGCAGTATTGAGCCCCGTATCAGCGATAACAGTCACGCTGTTGTCGATCACAGCTGTGTTTGAACTAGAATAGAGTAAAAGTGGGTCACTAGCACAGATGCCAGGTTCACAGCTGGATGTCGAAGCGGCTGTATCAAAACCAGCATAGACTAAGTCGAAGTCTGGTCGAAGATCAAAAGTATCATATCCCAAGGCATCGTTAATAAAAGAGACTAAACCGTCTGAGTTGATGATGTTTGTATTGACCACATTGAGCAGGTCAACATACGCGATTGCATCACCGGTGGTAACACTAGCAGTTTCACCAGAAGCAGAGTTTTCGCCGGTTTGCGCTGCACTAGTTGCGTCAGTGGTGGTGGTCGCTAGATTTGTAGTGCTAGCGAGCGTAGTACTTTCTGCGGGTTGATCCACCGGTAGTAAATCAAGTAGGACAGTGTCTTCTTCAGGTATGGCGTTACTTTCAGAAGGCTCAGTTACGGGGGTGTTTATCTCAGTTGTGTTCGCTTCATTTTGTACTTCTAGTCCCGCCACGGCGTCACCAGTTTGTATCTCAGCAGTAGACTCATCGGTAGGTGTTTGAGCGTGGACAGCGAGAGGCAGAATCGCTTGTGTAGTAAGCGATAAAATAATCAGCACCGCGAGCGAGTGTGCGGTCACAGCTTTAGTGATTGGTGAGCGTGACATATAGTTGTATTAAAGCGTGTAAGCGAGTGAGTAACGCATGAAGTAGGGCAGCTTCTTCTGGCGTTGCTACTGATGCGGTGGTTGATGAGGAAGTGGTAGTGGTGTGTATTGATGTGTAATTAATTTGATCACTACTGATAGTTGACCAATCTTCTACCACTTTCCCGTTGATTTCAGTGTGCACGGAAGCCTGCTGCTCGTTTTTGCTTCCGCTACTTTCTGCTGAGACAGAGATGGTGTTTTCAACCACTGTGTTAGCTAAAAGTAAGATCGGCATCATCAAAAACAAACTGCAGAGCACGAACACCGATTTCATCTTGTAAAAATTTCTGTTTTTCATATGGAGTCTCCCTCGCTCAGATCTTGTTGGGTGGCAACCAGGTCTGAGTGGAGGGGAGGACAAATGTCCCACCCACCCACAATCTGTGGCTAATCAGATTCTTCTACGGCACCACGATTAGTGCGGACAATTGTGTCATTCACTAAGTTGGTAACTATGCCTTCAGCATAAGCATCACCGCTATCAACGGTTCCACCAGCACCACCAGCACCGCCATTACCACCAGCTCCGCCGGTGTTCTGACTCCACCAAGAGAACCAGTTCATCCACGAATGTCGACTACGTCGGTCACCAACGTCACCACCATCACCACCGTCATCACCATCACCACCGTCTACCTCGTTGTGGCCGGTTTTGGCTTCAACAGAGAGACCATTGTGAACATTGGCATCATTTTCGGTGCGAATATAAAGACGGTCTTTGTCAGAACCATAGGACATGAAACGTGAAAATAGTAGCGGTTCATCATCGTCACAACCGCAACCTTCAACGGTGATGCTAGTGCTGTTTACGTCATTGAAGATGTCTCCAAAAGCAGCTGCATCACCAGAGGAGATGGTGCCACCTTCACCTCCAGCACCACCGTTGCCACCATTACCCCCGTCACCTTCATCGGTGTCCCCACCATCGCCACCATACCCACCATCGCCACCCTCCGCTTCGTTGCCGCCAGTTTTAGCTTCTACGGAGACATCATTGTGGACGTAGGCTGTGTTTTCTGTACGGACTTCAGTACGATCCTCGTCACCACTACCTATAAAGGCAGCGGCTTGGTACGTATAAAGTGAAAATGTTGCTATTGCTAACCCGCCTGCGAGGAGAGCCGCGAACACTTTTGATATAGTTGTATTCATAAATTTTTTATGTATTACCTCCTAGTAAACCCGTTCAACCGCCTCATTGTTTGTGCAACAAGAAGATGGGTCGACGTGCAAACAGTACATCCCGGTACTATTCACAGACGGAGACGGATAGAGGTCTGTCCTGGTCCGTGATAGGTACCAATATCGCAAGGAGATTAATTGTCGTCTGCAATGGACAATAAAAAACTGCGTAAAGACGCAGGAAAACGACTGAAGTTGGTTGTTATAGTTGAGTTTGTAGGGTGGAAGTAAGTCATACGAAATGATGACTTGGCCCCCCTCCAAGTAGTTTACATATGATATACCTGAGAGGAAAAGTGTACAGGGTAAATTAAAAGTGCGATACAAAAAAGTATCGTCTGTCAAGACAAGTTATAAACAGCTGAGATCAAAAAACATCCAATGTGGAGCAGCGCACCAAAGGGGACACACCTTGTTATTTTTTATTGTTTAGAAGGTGGTGGTCCGCTGATCCACGTTAGATGTTTCCAGAGAATTGAGGTTACTACTATTTTATGCCTCTCGTCTAGAAACGCAACGTGATCTACGCAAGTGAGCGATTACCATTGGCGCGAATAATGTCCGCGGCAGCGGGCGCAAAAGCGCCCGCTGCCCGAGCGTGCCCTGCGAGCGCGATCATGATGCTGTTGTCGGTCGAGAGTCCTGGTTGCGGAAAGTAACAAGTGATATCGGGATGTTCAGTTAAAAGTGTCGCTTCCATTACCTGCTTGATATGACGGTTGGCAGAAACCCCACCCCCCACGATCAGGGTTTTTACCCCATGTGTTCCAATTGCGGCAAGAGTCTTCTTTACTAACACAGTAGTGACCGCATCTTCAAAATCTCTCGCTAAGGCAGCGACTTCGTCAGGAGTAAGTGTTTTGTCTTGTACTGCATACCGAACGGCAGTCTTGAGGCCCGAAAACGAAAAGTCTAGGTCGCCTGAATGAAGCATTGGTGTCGGCAGCTCGGCATACCGCGGAAGCTTTCGTTTTCGGGCCTCACCTGCCAACCGCGATATCTCGGGGCCGCCTGGGTACGAAATTCCGACCAAGCGAGCAACCTTATCAAAGGCTTCGCCGACTGCATCATCACGAGTTTGACCAATCTTTTCGTACTGGCCCCAGTCACTCATTAAAATGAGTTCGGTGTGTCCGCCAGAAATAAGTAACGAGATCGTTGGAAACTCAATAGCTGAAAGTTGATCATCCTGTTCAACATCAAAAATACTCGCTAGAACATGACCTTCCATGTGATTTACTGGAACGACCGGAGTGTCCCACAGGAGGGCGACTGCCTTTGCAAAGTTTACTCCTACCCAGAGCGCGGGCTCCAGTCCGGGGCCGCTGGTCACTGCAATAAGATCTACTGAGAAAGTCCCGTGTTCATGATGAAAGGTGAGTAGCTGGTCAGCGAGCCCGTGTTCTCGATCGAGTAAGGATCGGACCTTGGTTTCTGTTTCTTGATCAATTGTTGAGGTGAAATCATTTGGCTCAAGGCCACTTTCTTGGATAGCTTTTTCGAGCATCGGAACAATGGTGGCGGCGTGTTCCCGCTTGGCCAAAGCGGGGAACACGCCGCCATACTCACGATGAATATCGATTTGTGACCAAAGTGCGTTTCCGAGTATTTCGTAGGTGGCGTGAGGAAATTCACCCCGTGCTTCAACCAAGCTTACGGCCGTTTCGTCACAAGATGTTTCGATTGACAATACCAACATACAGAGACTATACGGAAAAGTAGTTAATTAGTCCACCAACTGGTGGTATAGTATCGGACATGCAGACAGTAGTAACTCACAGTGGTAGTTTTGACCCAGACGATGTGTTGGCAGTGGCGACGGTACGCATGTACCTCGGGGCTGATCAAGTAAAAATCATACGAAGTCGTGACCCAGAAGTTATTGCAGCAGGAGATTGGGCACTTGATGTCGGTGGAGTATACGATGTGGAAACAAATCGCTTTGATCATCATCAAAATGGTGTACCGCGTCGTGATAATGGTGTTCCGTATTCTGCCTTTGGGTTAGTGTGGCGAGAGTATGGTGCTGCTCTGTGTGGATCAACGCTCATTGCGGAAGAAATTGAAGATCGTCTGGTGTTGGCAATCGATGCGGCTGATAATCACGTTAACGTGTGTGAAGCCAGTAACCCTGAAGTACTCCCGTTTCAATTTTTTGATGTCATTGATAGTTTTAAACCGATTTGGGGCAGTGACGAAACTTTTGATTCAGAATTTGGAAAAGCTGTTGATTTCGCACAAGTATTACTCGAACGCCTGATCGCCCAGGCAAACGGTCGTATGGGTATGTGGCAGCTCATTCAGATGAGATATGAACAATCTGACGAAAAAACCGTCTTGGTTTTTGAAGAACCGATCGCTCGTCATTCCTTGGTAGGGTTTCACGGGGTGAGAGTGGTCGTCTCACCGGTACATGCACAGGATGTGCAAAGATGGATGGCAGCAGCTGTTCCCACGTCAGTTCGAGGATTTGAAAATCAGGTGACCTTTCCTGAAGCTTGGGCTGGATTGGTGGATGATGAACTCGTGGCGGTGTCCGGTATTGATGGTGCCGTCTTTTGTCATAAAGAACGATATATCTTTGTTGCTGAAACGAAACAAGCTGCCTTGCGGGCAGCTTGGGAAGCAGTTGGACAGAGAACCCTTTAATTTTGTGACCGATACAAGACTTGAACTTGTGGCCTCTACAATGTCAATGTAGCGCTCTACCAGCTGAGCTAATCGGTCATATTCATTTGTTCGACAGAGCCCATTACAGTGGATAAGGTAAAATCATCTGAGTGATTATTTTACCGCTACCAGTGAGCTAATCAGACAAAAGTGATAGGATGATAGCATATAATGTGTAGGTTTGAAATTCCATGGAATCGATAGAACAGAAAGAGCAAATACTTGATCCAGAGATCGAGGCGGAGCGAAAATTGGAGGAACTTCTCGAAGACCCAGGCAGTGCTTTTTTGCATGAGCATAAAATACACATCAATCGTATTGAGAACGCAGAAACTGCTGTCGAGGCGCTGGCAATTGCTGAAAGTATTATTATGAAGCGACTGGAAGCAACGTTTAAATTTAATCTGATCAGGCCGGTTGAGGGTGTCGAAACAGATCTTGTAAATCTTGAGGGTATCCGGAAGACACTTGATACTGTTAAAGCAAACCAAGAAAAGATTGGTGAAGGTGGTGACGCGTACGTAGTGATTGCAAAGACTGAGATCAAGAAATTTCCACCAGAGGTCTGCTATAAATTCGCTAAGGCCGAGGCTACTCCTCGAGGGAGAAACCCGATGGCCTATGAAGCAGAAATACAGAGTGATTTCTACGAGCAGGCACAAAAATTATCAGATCTCCACATTGGAGTTCCTGAACCATACTACTCATCTGAACTTGGTCATGACAAACTCATCGCAATGGAAAAACTTCCTGCAAAAAGTGTCGACGATATTCTTCGTGGCATGGGAAGTCTTCCGGAGTGGTTTGATATTGATCGTTTTTGCGACAATCTTGAGAAATTTTTGAAAACCTTGCATGAGCAGGGTCTCTACCACCGTGACATGCATGTAGGTAATGTAATGATCAGGCAGTCTATAGAAGAGCCAGTAGACGGCTGGTGGGGGTATGTAATCGATTTTGGCTTGTCAGGTTATGGAATAGAGAATATGGATCCATACCGAAAAGAGATGGCCGACATGGTATTTACATATCATAAAGATGATGATATAATAAAAGAAGTACGTCAAGCACTGCATCGGTATAAATATATCCAGAACCATAACGCTAGAAAGGAGGTATGAACGTGATACTATCGTCGCAGTTTGCTTTGAGAATACGAGACTCGATCCGCAAGCAACCGCTCAAGGAAAAAGAGATTCGTCGTATTGAGGGCTTGGGGGAGTTGTATGTAACACTCCCTGAGACCGTTCTCGATAAAAAGATATATACCGAGATGTACCGATTGCGGATTGATGGAGTACCGGTTGTTCTGTACTCTCATCATCTCGACTGGTCCGGAGCGGACTAGTGTAGGCGCGTGTTTCGTTTGAGACCGCGCTTTTTTATTGGTAAGAAGTGACAGCTCGTATTGTCTTCGTATAAATATGTCTGAACTAAACCCAATTCCATTACAGCAGGTCCAGATACCCAAACAACCGTTTGCGTATTTTTGGTATGTTTCAAAACCATTTAAGGGATTGGTGTTTGTCGCCATCTTTGCGGTAATCCTCGCTTCCGTTTTTAGTCAGTCCACAGCGTATTTCTACAAGTTGATTGTTGATGCAGTAGAGGTGGGTGATAAGAAACTGGCTTTGTATTACGCACTTCTTTACCCGATAGCGATACTTGTGGTGCAACTCATGTACCGTGTTAGTGGTTTTTCAGGCGGGAAATGGGTGGCAAAAACCAAGAAGTATGGCTATGATTTGTTGCTTTCTCATACGTTTAAACATAGCCACTCATACTTCTTAAATCGATTTTCTGGATCACTCATGAGTAAGATCAACAATGTGAATGGTGCAGTTGATCAGCTTATTCCAGATCTACTCTGGTCTATTATTAACTCAATCGTGTACCTCCTAGTGACAATCGTGTTCATGATGACTGTTGATGTAAAAGCTGCTGCTATATTCACGACACTCATTATCGCATTGATCATCTTTAATCGGACTTTATCAGAGAAGAAGGCATTGTACGCGAAAGCTGCTGCCGAAGCGTCGTCTGCAATTCGGGGTAGGATCGTTGATGTGCTTACCAATGTTCAGGCTGTGCGGCAGTATGTGCGTACTAAATACGAAGAAGAGGGGGTAGCAAAGCTTTCTAGTGAAGTGGAGAACACCCACGGCAGAAGCTGGATGTACACAGAAAAGATGTTGTTTTGGAATAGTCTCATTTTGTTCGTGTTTTCATTAGCAATGTTCTGGTCGCTCGTTTCAGGATGGCAGAACGGTACCGTTTCCAACGGTGAGATGGTTTTCATTTTGGCTTTGTATTCTCAAGTTACCGGGATATTGCTTTTTATTGGGCGAGCTTTCAATAGTATTGGACGAACGATTGGGGAAATGAAGGAAGGACTTGAGGAGTTATTGCTTCCCTTTGAAATTACTGATGTACCAGAAGCGGTACCGCTTCTGGTGAACGAAGCTAGGATTGATTGGCAGCGGGTGAGTTTTGCGTTTCAGGGAAAGTCGGTCTTTAGTGATCTTTCATTACAGATACCAGCTGGACAACGTCTGGGTTTAGTAGGGCAGTCAGGTGCTGGTAAAACAACGTTTGTGTCGCTTCTGTTACGTCAGCATGATGTGGATGCTGGAGTCATATCTATCGATGGACAAAACATTGCTACGGTGACGCAAGATTCGCTGCGTGAAGTGATTGCGGTCGTGCCGCAAGAGCCAATGCTGTTTCATCGTACGATTCGTGAAAATATCCTTTATGGTAATCCATACACGACCGAAGCGGAAATGATTGAAGTGGCAAAAAAGGCACAGGCGCACGATTTTATTATGGAATTACCTTTGGGTTACGATACCTTGGTGGGTGAGCGTGGCGTGAAGCTGTCTGGAGGTCAGAAGCAGCGTATTGCAATTGCTCGGGCGATGCTTAAAGATGCACCGATATTGATACTAGACGAGGCGACTTCGGCACTCGATAGCGAAAGTGAGGTGGCGATCCAGAAAGCACTTGAGACCCTTATGGAAGGAAGGACGGTGATCGCGATTGCACATCGACTTTCCACACTGCGGAAAATGGACCGCATCATTATCCTGGAAGGAGGAGAGGTCCTTGAGGATGGTACACACGAAACACTCACACAAGCTGGTGGGGTGTATGCTCGCCTATGGAATCATCAAGCCGGCGGATTTTTGTTGGATACTTAAGTTTAAGAAAGGTAATCAAAAAGATGGTTGTTGGATCGACGGCTGCCCAGCCGTCTTTTCTGGCGAGAGGTTATTGTGATGTGTCTCGAAAGAATCTTAATTTTTCACATGTCAGCGCACTCTAGGTTGATTGTCTGGTGTTTGTGACTCATGAGCCATTGTGGTGAGGTAATGGTGAGTGTCAGATCTTTATAAATAGGGTCTTGGCAGAGCATACTGAAAACTGATTTAAAAACACGTTCTTCTGGATAGGGAACCATGTTTAGATCAGTTTGTGTCCAGTGAATGAATCGAAGTGAACCATCATCAGCTTGTGGTGAAAGCGCTGAGAGAATGACCTGGTCTCCAGTTACTGTTGCCTCAGGAACGTGACCTGAATAAAGTGACCAGGAAAGATAGTGATCTGTCACTCCGAAAATATTGCCCAGGGGCATGATCCAAAAAAGTACAAAAGCGAACCAGGCAAAAAGATTGTGTCTTTGGCGCCTTATAAACTCAGGAAGGGTTGTTTGACGACCAAAGAATAGCAATAGTGCCATCCCATAAATTGCAAAGTTCCAGGGCCAGACTGAGCTGTTCCAATCGTGTCCCCAGGGTCCGAGACAGGTCAATACTATGATTATCATAGCCGTTGCGCCCATGAGTGAAATATTTCTGTATCGTTTGGTAAAAAAACCAACGGCAAAGAGAGCTTCAATAAAGGGAACAAAAAGGCCAAAGCTGACCGCTAACAGAGCGCCTGTTTCACCGAACGGGAGCCAGATCTTTTCAGTAAACCATGGAAAAACTTCTGAGAAGAATCGTATATTGAATTTTTGTATGCCTGACCAAAAATAAATGCCCCCGACTATTATTGCTGCAGTATCGAGGAGGAGGGGGTTTGAAAGATATTTTCTTTTAACAAAGAAGCTGAAAAGCAGTAAAATTGCTCCATAATGTAGGATCCAGGGCTGGAGCCGAGTGATATCAAGGATAACTAGTACAGATAGAGAGAGTAAAGTGATTCCGATAAGCTGACGGCGAAGTGTAGCGATAAAAAAACTCCCCAGCAGTGCGGTGACACAGATGATGAATAATATCGTTTGGATGTGGGGACTAAGCGTTAGTCCGGAGAAGAGAGGAGTAAGAGGGTAGGTTCGGGTGGTTGACCAAGCGGGTAAGGTGAGAAGTAGGCCAGCAAGTAGTCCGATCACTCCGATGAAAAGAAGATAAAATTCTCGCTTGGTGTCAGTGAGGTGGTCTTGTATTCGTGTCTTTAGTATCTGTATCTTGCCCATATATCTCAAGTATAGCGCACGGTTGTACTACCGTTTGTTTCCTGCGGAAGCGGAGGGATTTGAACCCTCGAATGAGTTTCCTCATTGCCGGTTTTCGAAACCGGTGCCTTCAACCACTCAGCCACGCTTCCGTATGTACGGTGATAGAGTGTAGCAGAAGTTGGTGAGGGAGGACAATAGTGTCTGAGATCCGTTACTAGAAGAAGAGAGTCAGCACGTTGCTGTGATACCTATAAGAAGTTGACTAAACCTATTTAATGTTCTACTGTAGAGAGGGGTTGTTCTTTTTGTTTGTTGGTATGGGAGATGGTTATGAGAGCTATTCGTGTTGGAAACGTGGAACTTGGTGCAATCAAGGCGGTCATTCATGAGAAATGTGAATCGATCGGCCGTCCGCAACTCGGTGATGTGAGCGGATCTGAAATCAAAGTCTTGCAGTATTGTGGAGCGCATGCAGTTTGCATCTGTCGCGTACGGGGCATGACCTATCGGGTGAATTTGAGCACTAAAAAACCTTCGATAGCCACGTTTGATCCCGTTTTGATAACGAAGGACGGAACTCGTGCCAGGCGGGGTTATTCTTCACCCAATGAAAACCAATAATTACTATTCTCAAAATATAAACCCGATCACTGGTCGGGTTTTTTGTTTGTGTCGATAGACTCAGAAAAGGTGTAAAAATCTTGTCACAAAAAAGCTGCCGGTTAAATTATCCGACAGCATGGTTTACTTGATTTACTTCAGCATTATTTTTTCGCGTTCTTTTCCAGACAGTTCACCAATTTCTTGAAAGAGAAGACAGGCAGAACGTCTATTTGCGCTTTGTGGAGGCATTTGTAAGCGAGCTGCCTTATGCAGGATTGCCACTATTCTTTTGCGACTCACTGACTCCATTTTGACGGTAGTTTTTGCAGTCGAAAAAATCTGGAACAGAACACCCTCGAGACTGTTTTCTCTGGGACGACGAGTACTGTTTGACCAAATACGCAGCAGTTGCAAAAGGGGGTCAAAATGTTCGTGAATGATTGTCGCTTTTTCAGGTCCATCATTCTGATCGCGGAGTTCGGTTGCAACTCCTAGAGCACTTTTAGCGACAGTACCAAGAACTTCCTCAACGGTTGAACTATTTTTCATTACACACCTCCTAAGAAACTATCTGCGTAATAATTTGCATTAATATAGTGATTTTGTCAAGTTCTGTGTAAATATTTATGACATGTACCTGTATGCGAATTATCTAATACAAAATGCTTCTGATCTATGATCAGAAGCATTTTGTCTCATTGTGATCCCACGGAGAATCGAACTCCGATTTCCAGGATGAAAACCTGATGTCCTAGCCGTTAGACGATGGGACCATGTTTAGGAATGGTCTTATGGACAATCCATAAGTGCGCAACATGATACCAGACTGTTCAGAAAAAGCTAGTGAACAATAACACAGGTTTAAAAATTTACTTCAGTAAAAAGACCCAAGAGCGAAGGGTCTTTTTACTGAAAAAGATTACGTTTTATCATCTTGCTGTCGCTGGAACAGGAGTAGTTTCATTTAGTTCACGGTACGAGACAGTGGCCAGAGGAGAATGAATGTTTTTCATTCTGACTTGATGCAGTTGTTCTGTTTGCGGATAAGCAAAACCAATTCGCACTGAACCAAGCTCCTTGGGAATCATTGTGATCGTAAGTAAGCTTTGATGCTCGAACGATTTCACTTCAACTTTTTGAATGGTTAAAGTGTGGGGATCGTAGATCACATTTAACTTCTCATACTGCTCAGGAGAGAGTGTTTGTTGGAGGAGAAAGTTTACTGTTTCCACGGCTCCACGGTGTAATGTGAGATCGTGAAAAACATTGAAACGCCGTACAAAGGGGCTTGCTAGTAAGTCGTCATCGACGACAAAAAGAGAGTAGAATCTGATCATAAGCACATCGCATTTTGCGTAAGTTACGCTAATAATGACTCGACGTTTGCTGTGCTTGCTCTTAGATTGTGAGAGTGTCGGTACGCCACCACGCGTACGATGTCGGTAGGCTCAACAGCACCTTTATGGTAGCGCTCACCTTAAAGCTGTCAAGGTCGTTATATCCAAGCTTTTACACGGGGTTTTACACGACTTATGTACACAGTTGTACACAGTTTATACACAGAAGTACCTTGATATAACGCTTTTGGTGTAGTATTGACATATTTTGCTGGAGTGAGAAACTATATGCAGGTTTGCGGGGTGGTGAAGTATCTTTATACTTACGCTCGAGGCTACGAGCAAAGCCCGCAAGCCGAAGCTCTACGTTGTACAAAGTAAAAGCGCCCTGGAGGGGGCGCTTTTGCGTAAGCAAGATCACGAGCAGCGAAGCTGCGACTATATCTTGCTTATGCAGGCGCTTAGTCAGAATCGACCCCGACCTAGGGGAGATTCTGGCTGTAGCGAGCTGCAGGAAAGAATAGGTGCTTCACAAACTTTATATACTAAAAAATGCCGGCGCCCCAAAGCGGTGCCGGCATTTTTTGCAAATTATTTCGTTTTGAGCGTCACGTAAATATCCTCAAGTGCCCGCACTGCATCACCGGCAGCGATGTTGTTCTGGTGATAGTGCACGTTGGTACAATCACCGGCAGCCCAGACATTTAGAGCTGAGGTTTTTTGGGTCCAAGGATCGATGACAACGCGATTGTACTGATCTCGTTCCACAATGTCTGCGGCAAAGTCAGTGCTTGGGATCATGCCGATTTCAACAAAGACGCCAGTGACGGGAATGGTCTTGATCTCATCGGTCTCCATATCGCGATAAGAAACACCAGTGACAAATTTTTCACCTTCGATCGACTTTGTTTCGGCGTTGAGGATGCCGTGCATGTTCTCGTGAGCGAGCACCTTTTCAACAGTTACAGGGTCAGCTTTATAGGCTGGGCCGTACTGAAGCAAGGTGACGCTTTTGGCGTAGGCGAGGAGCTGGGCGGCAGTCTCAAAGCCCGCGTTACCGCCACCAATGACCGCTACGTCTTGACCCGTGAAGACTGGTCCGTCACAGCTAGCGCAGTAGGTAAGACCTTTGTGTTCAAAGGTGTCAGCTCCAGGAACTTCCAGCTTACGTCGGACAGAACCAGAACAGATAAGAACTGCTTTTGCGGTGTTCGTACTGCCATCAGAAAGAGTGGCTTCATAACCACCGTCTACTTTTTTGAGTTCGGTCACCAGCTGACCTGACTTGATATCAACGTGTTCGCCGGCATAGGTTTCGAGGTGGGTGCGTAGATCGGCAGCTAGTTTATTGCCACTGATCGACGGGGTTCCGATCCAGTTTTGGATATCAGTTGAGACGGTGCTTTGGCCTCCCCATTCACTAGTGATAAAAAGGGTACGCAGTTGCTTGCGTGACGCGTACACTCCTGCTGCAGTACCGGCTGGTCCACCTCCAATGATCAATAGGTCGTACATACAAATCTTTTCAAATTAACGTTAGTGCCAGTAGGATACCATGAAATAGGGGAGGAGGTATACACAAAAACGCCCCAAAGAGCGTTTTTGTAAAAGTAGGGTCGTTGAGAATTCTATTTCAACTTTGACCTACGTAGAAAGGCAGGTACCGCGCCCCAGTCATCGTCATCGTCATTTTCATCAGCTGGATCAACTGGTTTTGGATCACGCTTAGGTGGTTCGGGTGGGGTGTTTTGTTTAGGGCTTGGTGCTGTTTCTGGCTCGTTTATCGAATCAGGTTTCTTGGTAAGAGAATTGAATATCTTACCGCGCACTGGTTGCTCGGGTTCTTCTTCAGGTTCGCGTCGCTCTGGAGCTGATGGTGCTCGGCGAGCAATATTATAACCACTGTTGTAAGTGTTTGATTCTTCAGGAAACCCAGTGGCAATGACAGTTACCTTGATCTCATTTTTTTTAAGCTTGTCATCCTTGATTGCTCCGAAGATCACGCGCGCTTGTGGGTCGATTGATTCAGTAATTACACGTGCTGCATCTTGTACTTCGAGCATTCCAAGATCATCTCCGCCAGCGATTGCAAAGAGAACTCCCTTTGCACCGGTGATAGAAACTTCAAGGAGTGGGGAGTTGATAGCTGCTCGAGCAGCTTCCTCAGCTCGCTTTTCACCAGAAGAGACGCCGACTCCCATAAGTGCTGATCCAGCATTTTCCATGACACTACGAATGTCAGCGAAGTCAACGTTGATGATGCCAGGCATCGTGATCAGGTCTGAAATACCCTCAACGGCTTGTTTGAGTACGTTGTCACATTGTTCGAATGCGCTTTGTACAGTTGTTTCTTTATCGACGATTGCGAGCAAGCGATCGTTTGGAATTGTGATTAACGCATCGACTTCTTGCTTAAGCTCTTCGATACCTTGAAGCGCCAGTCGCATACGTTCCTGTCCCTCAAAAAGGAAAGGTTTGGTTACTACACCAACAGTGAGTGCGCCACTCTCGCGAGCGATCTTTGCGACAACTGGTGCTGAGCCAGTACCGGTACCGCCACCCATTCCACCAGTGATAAAGACCATATCAGAACCCTTGATCGCATTAGCAATTTCTTCACGGGTTTCTTCAGCTGCGCGGCGTCCCATGTCTGGGTTTCCGCCAGCACCAAGTCCTCGGGTAAGATTTTTACCAATGTGAATTTTTCGTTTCGCTAGTGAGTGATGTAGATCTTGCGCATCACTGTTAATGGCAATGAATTCAACCCCTTTTACTTTAGATGACACCATGTGATTCACGGCATTTTTTCCTGAACCACCAACACCGACCACTCGGATCCGTGCAAATGATTCAACATCTGATCGTATTTGTTCCATACAGAATTAATTTGTGTCTTTTGTTCGCGCACCCACCCCTGAGTACGAGTACTCTAATAACGGGTACATCATACACGTACAAAAAATATCTGTCACCATATTGACAGAAGTAGCAATCGTGTAATTGACAAACATGATTTGAGTATCATTGTCATGTTAAAATAGCCCTATAAAAAAGACTATTCTGCTCGTAATTTTAGTTCAAGGTAAAAACTGACTAAACCAAGAAAGAATGTTTCGACGGGTGTGCTTCACAATACCAATCGTTGAGGTCTCCTCAGTGTCACAGGCGCCCCACATGCAAAGACCATAGGCGACCGCCCATGAAGCATCGCGGACTCGGGTACTTTTTCCTATATCTAAAGTCGCGACGCGAGCAGGAAGTTCAAGTGTTGTTTTGGCTACCTCTACTACACTCGGAATACTAGCGCCACCACCAGTGAGGATCACTCCCGCTGGTAACAGCCCGTCACGCTTAATATTTTTGAGATGAACATCAATAAGAGTGAAGATTGAACGCAATCGTTCTTGTATGATCTCGTCGACCTTCTTTTTTGAAAAAGTAGCACTGGTCATTACTCCGCGCTTTATTTTTTCAGCGTCTTCCAGTGTAATGCGGAGACCAAGAGCGATATCGTTCGTGATGTCATTTGAACCAAGAGGAAATATTTTCATTGAAATAGGAGTGGAGTCTTCAAAGACAACGGTTGAAGTAGTTTCTGCACCAATGTTGGTTAGAATGCAGCCAGCCCGCTTTTGTGCTTTTGAAAGCATAATAAAACTTGCCGCCAGCGGGGAAGCGATGACGTCTTCAACATAGATACCGGTGCTCTCGATAGTACGAATCAGGTCATTTACGTGTTGTTCGTACGTAGTGATGAATAAGCTGTCTACTTCGAGTTTTGTACCCTTGAGGCCCTGCGGCCGGCCGAGTACTTCTGAGCCGTCTATCAAATAGCGTAGGGGAATGCTATGTAAAATACGACGATTGGGAATATGATCCATAATGCGCTCCTCACTATCGGCCATAACTTTCTCAAGATCAGTAGACACTACTTCCGAATCAGCTCGAGAAGGAATAATCTCGCCGTGCGAGTAGAGTTCTTCAAGACCAATACTACCGATCGCAACATGCGCGCGCTTGATGGTGATACCAGCATTTTTTTCGGCTTGAGCGATCGCACTTCTGATACTGCGAGCTACTTCTGATTCTTGCACGATATACCCATTTTTGAGACCACGACTTTCTGCGAGACCCGTACCAATGATCTCCGGTTTCGTATTCGCACTGCCTTTTTTTGGTAGTCGCGCAACTGCCACTTTTACGTGGAAGGTTCCTACATCAATACCAGTTATGATCTGATCAGCCATACTACGAAATAGCAAATGCTTTAAGGTACTTGCGCTCTAGTTTGTCCATTGTATCGCCATGATCATGGCCTTTCAAATGAAGACAGCCGTGGATAAATAGGTAAGCGACGTAGCCTTCTGCAGAAAGAGAAAACGAAGCCGCTTCACGTTTTGCAACAGCTGGGCAAATAAAGATCTCGCCTACCTTTTCAGTAAGTGGGAATGACAATACGTTTGGCGTGTATGACTTATTTCGATATTTTTGATTGAGTGTGGCAGCTCGCTTTTCACCGATAAAAGCAAGAGAAAGATCGTAAGTGGCACCAAGAATAGCTGTCTTTATTGCTGCAAAGGGAAGCTGCTTAGGATAGGTGTTCACGGTACTTGAAATAACGAGAGGCGTTTCCATAGTGTTTGTCATTATACATGGAGCAGTAAACGAAAACAGCCAGTGTTATGCACTGGCTGTTTAAGGTTGTGTCTTATCGACGACGACCTCTGGTTTCCTGTACCTTACCGAGCTTCACAAGCTTCTCATATACTTCGCGCTTCACAAGCTTTTTTAGCTTGCTGGTACGTTGTACGTTTCGGCTCTTGATACGGCCATAGTAACGTCCGCCTCGTACTTTTTGTACGATGCCAGCACCCTGCACACGCTTGGTAAAGCGTCGAATAACGTTGGCGCTACTTTCGTTATTATTCTTTTCTACTTCAACATTGGTTGCCATAGTGGTCATGAGCATAGCATCCAAAAGATAATGACGCAAGTGGCTAGACAACGACAGAAAAACCTTGTTGCAGCTTTTCTACAAGAGCTCCCTGACTGATATATTCTTGACTACGCATTTCCATATCACGGAAGATGACGGTGTTTTCAACGAATTCTTTTTGTCCGATAATGAGGGTGTATTTGACTCCTCTAGCTTCCGCTTCACGGAGTTGTGAAGAGAGAGAATCGCTCGCGAGATTGTGGTAAACCGGAATGCCAGCTCGACGAAGAGAATCGATTAGAAGTAAACTTTTCACCTTTGGTCCAAAGCCAAGCTGGATCATAAAAACTGAAGGAACTGCTTGTTTTGGTCGTGGTGAACGCGTTGGGGCTTTGCTGTTCTTGAGAATGACTACCGCTCCTACTGCGGGTGTTTTGGTTCGAGTATTTCGGTGAACAAACTCGTCAAATCGACCGCCACGAGCCGTGATTGGCATGGCTTCTGATTCGCTGCCTGGCGCCATGTCAATTGAGAAAATAGCGTCAGAATAACATTCGTGATGGCCAAGCATCTTTGGATCAATCTCATACGGTGTTTCGCTCATGTCGAGATACTCGATGATCTCACGAAAATGTTTACGGCTCGGATCACTGAGATATTCGAGTGGATTTGGACTACGATACGCCAGTTCGTGATCTTGTTCGACAAGGTGAGAAAGAGCAGCGAGTGGATGTTCTTTCATGAGTTCACGAGCGGCTGGAGGCATGGTGTCAAGCCGTTTTTTGAGGAAATTTGCCAGCTCACGACTGTATCTGGTGAGTGAATCACTATCGCCAAGAGAATTTATTCGCACAATATGGTCGGTGTACCCAAGTTCATTGACCAGTGCTCGGGTAGCGTGGATCAAAATAGCTTCAGCGATACTTCTGCTGACATTGAAAATGTGAAAAGTTACGGCCGTTTCGCCAGTGCGTGGCACTTGGTCAAATCCGTACAGTAGTACCGGTCTATCGAGGGCGTGGAGTTTTTCTTCACAATAGGTGACAAGGGCAGAGCTAAGTAGACCTTGGTGGTCATCAGTTCGTTTGTTGGTATTGGTAACGGTATGTGGAAGAGCCTTCTCACATTGTTTGCACTCTGGAGTCTTTCGAAACTGGTCAATCATCTGGAAACCAAAGTGTTCAGCAGTGTGGTTTGCGACCTTAAGAAAATCCGTTGGTGTGAGTGACATAAATTTGTGGCTATTTTAGGTACGTTTGTGGTGAAAGCAACTCTTCTGAAATTGTGGCCGAACCGGGAAAGTAACCAACTTCTCCTGGCGGAAACAGTCTCACGAGTGCTCTTCCAACGATTCGTTCTTCTTGTAATACTCCCCAAGTGCGGGAGTCAGAGCTCTGGTCTCGGTTGTCTCCCATAACAAAATATTCACGTTCTCCAAGGGTTTCGGTCATTGTTGGTGCGGGTAACATTGATTTAATGTAGGGCTCATCAAGAACGAATCCTTCAGGATGTTCAGTGTTGGTGATGGTCACCTGAGCGTTCTCGATTGTAATAGTGTCGCCAGGCACGCCGATGATCCGTTTGATGAAAAATTTTGAGGGATCCCGAGGGTATCTAAAGACAATCACTTCACCACGGGCAGGCTGATTGAAATAATAGCTTACTTGGTCAATGATCAAATATTCACCACTATGAAAGGTGTCATCCATTGAAGCGCCGGAAACAATAAATGGCTGCGCAATGAACATGCGGATTGGTATGACGATCAAAATGGCGATAAGAGAAAAACGGACGATTTCAGAGAGGGGATGCTCTTTCTTAATACCCTCATGTTCAAGATGAGTGGTATCAGTAGGAGGTTCTTGATGTGAGAATACTGACATAAGTGCTACGTGAACACTAGTATACGAAAGTTTTAGGGCGAAAACAAATTTACGGAAAGAGGAGAGTATGTTATTGATTTTCGTGTACAATAACTGGCATGTATTACATCGTTGGTTTAGGAAATCCAGGAGAGAAATATACGAATACCAGACACAATGTTGGCTGGATGGTGCTTGAACAATTCCTTATTGAATTCCGATTACCAGAACTAATCGAATCGAGTGCACAATCGGGAAGGATAAGCGTTGGAAAGATCGGCCAAGAAGAAATTACGGTACTGCTCCCTTCGACATATATGAATAACTCCGGAAGTGCTGTTACGAAATTGGTTCCAACTCATGAAGTAGATCGGCTCATTGTGGTACACGACGATATCGACCTGCCATTTGGTGAGATTAAGATCGGAAAAGGACGAGGTTCTGGGGGGAATAATGGTGTACAATCCATAATCGACAAACTTGGCTCGAAAGGATTCGTTCGGATACGGGTTGGTATTGCCCCAAAAAGTTTTTGGACGGGGAAAACCACTCGACCAGAGGTGGGTGGTCCACTTGAAAAATTTGTACTCAAACCGTTTGCTTACACTGAACAGAAACAGCTTCCTGAAGTAATAAAAAAAGCGTGTGCAACGATAGAAACGATTCTAACAAAGGGATTGGTGACAGCGATGAACGGCCACAATTAAAAAATACACAAAATTCCACCCCAAGATCTTGCAATCAAGGGGTGGTTTTTTACACGCCATCACAGAGCTCATCTTGATCTGCCAACAAGAGGCATGAGTAACCAGATCAGGGAGAGAACGCCGGCAACGTTCCAGTTGATGTCTAACCCTAACCATTTTTCGGCGATTAGGATTAAAGTTAGCGCTGAAAGTAACAAAATGATGAGCCCGAGGTATGCACCGACGTCAATATTTTTCACGATATCGCCCTCCAAGAGTTTGTCTTCTTATACTATTACGCTATTAATTTAATGTGTCAACCTAACTTAAGGGAAAAACAAAACCGACCTTGTAAGGTCGGTTTTGTTTTTTAGCCTTTCCTGTATGACTACGCGTTTGCCTCCTTGTAGGAGAGGGTCATTTTCTGCTCGGTTGGCTCAAAGAGAGTGATCTTGAACTTATACACATTACCAAGAGAGAGAACTGATTTAAGTTTCTCCTCAGTCTCGAATTCTGATACGTGTACCAAGCCAGCCACTCCTTCTTCGATCGAAGCAAGGGCACCGTGCTTGTTGTACTTGATAACTACCGCGTCAACGGTTTGGTCTTTTGTGTACTTACGTGCGGCGGCTACCCATGGGTTTTCTTTAAGTTGCTTGATCGAAAGTGAGATCTTGTCATCTTTTACTTCGATCACCTTAACGTTCACCTTATCACCGATCTTGTATAGTGCCTTGGTATCTTCTACGAGACCCCAGTCAAGTTCAGAAATGTGTACGAGGCCTTCAAGACCCGGTTCGAGCTTTACGAATACACCGAAGTCGACGGCTCCAGTCACCTCACCTTCGATGACATTACCAACTTCGTACTTGTTTACCTTCTCTTCCTTCTCTTCCTTTTGTTGAAGCCCCTTTTCAGAGAAGATGAGCTTGTGTTCCTTAGGATCAGCAGTGATCATCACGACTGAGAGATGCTTGCCAACGAGCTCATTAAGGGCGGTGAGGATCTTGTCCTTGTCGCCGTCTGAAACACGTGGATAGTGCTCAGCAGAGAGTTGTGAAGCAGGAAGGAAACCTTGGATGCCTTGCCAGTCAATGATGAGACCACCCTTGTTTGCTTCTTTGACCTCAAGGCTGAGAATAGTACTGTTTTTAACTGCCGCTTCAGCATCTGCCCAAATCAGCGCTTGACGTGCTTCTTTGAGTGAAAGTTCGATGTAACCGTCTTCATTTTCAGTGGTTACCACTTTTGCATCAATGCTATCGCCAATATTTACTTTACGTAAAATATCACGAGCATTCATGTACTCTCGACCATAAATAAGACCAGTACCAACTGGTGCAATGTCGATATAGACTCGTGCTCGGCCAATGGCAGAGACGATACCGGAAACAATGTCTCCGTCTTTTGGCGCGCTCGGTGTTTGGCTAAGATACTTTTCCATTACACCTGCTCCAGCAACAGTTGTTGCGTCTGACATAACTATATTTTGTTTTATTCCGACGACACGCGTCTGCGTAACCAGTTCGCGAGGGAGCGTGGTGAAATCTGAAAGATTTCGCCACGCTCCCGGCCATAGTTCGTGAACGCAGGGTTAAACGTGTGCCGCTAGAAGCTATTAATTACCTTACGGTCAGGACAATATAAGGTAGAAATCGCAGATTGTCTATAGCTTCGCGTTCTGACTATAATGACGTATACTACTTCGATTATGGTTATTACATATCACGGTGGTCAGTTTTTCAAAGTCTCTTTTGGTGATACGACCTTGGCATTTAATCCAATTTCTAAGAAATCAAAGCTCGAACCAGTCAAATTTGGTGCAGATGTGGCGTTTGTCACGATGTGGCACCCAGATTTTAATGGGGTCGAACAGGTTTCCCACGGATCGAAAGAACTTTTTGTAGTTGATGGTCCTGGTGAATATGAGATCGGTCAGGTGGTAGCGCACGGCTTCGGAGTGAAGACTATGTATGAAAAAGAAGAGGTCTATAATACGATCTACCAGGTGAAGCTCGAAGAAATGAATATGGTCTTTTTAGGCTCACTAAGCAACCCTGAGATCGATCCTAAGATCCTAGGTGAATTTGGTGATATTGACATTCTTTTTGTGCCGATCGGTGGCGGTGATGTACTCGAGGTGCCACAAGCATCTAAATTAGCAGTAAAGCTTGAGGCAAAATTGGTTATTCCGATGCAGTATGACAGCGCCACGCTCAAAGCTTTTCTCAAAGAAGAAGGTGTTGAGGACCTAAAGCCCGTCGATAAAATCACACTGAAACGAAAAGACGTACAGGAAATGTCTGGAGAAGTAATGGTCTTCAAAGCTTAATTCGCTACATGATCAAACGACTTCTTCGAAATATTCGACAGAAACCAAAAGTAGTGAGAGACAATATCGCACTCGGTATTGCGGGAATGTTCACCGCAATTGTCTTTTCGATCTGGGTGTACCACTTTCCTTCAAAAATAGCTGCACTGACTGATTCAACCCAGTCAGATAAAGGAGAAGGATCACCAGCTTTTACTGATTTTTTTGGTGAGATCAAAGATCAGATCGCTACGTTGAATGAAGCTACAGACGGGAATCCTGTCGATTCAGCGACCTCTTCGGTCGATTTGGCAACCTCAACATCCAACTGGCAGGAATATTTTAACCCCGCAACCTCTACTGCTGAAATGGCTACTGGTACTAGTAGTGTTGCTGCGAGTAGTACTGCATTCTTAATCGAAACTTCGACATCTAGCGTGCCGACTTCACCGACCACTTCGATTGAAGTTTTTCGACCAATCAGGATTGTGGCAACTAGCAGCACGTTGCCAGTTGCCGCCACTACCACCGAAACGTGGTAATTATGCTATACTGCAGGACAATTTTATTTGATTTTCTGAACTAGTCATATGCCGAAAAAGACATCAGTCCCCGAAGCGGAAACACCAAGACAGGGTATCATCACACAAAGCATAACCAGTGAAATGGAGACTGCGTATCTCGATTATGCGATGTCGGTCATCACCTCACGAGCCTTGCCTGATGTGCGAGACGGTCTCAAGCCTGTTCACCGCCGCATTTTGTATTCAATGCGACTCAATGGGCTTACTTCGACTGCTAAATTCCGTAAGTCAGCTACGGTGGTAGGAGATGTGCTTGGTAGCTTTCATCCGCACGGTGACTCGGCTGTATATGAATCTATGGTCAAGTTGGCGCAGGACTTTTCCACACGTTATCCACTGGTTATTGGACAGGGAAACTTTGGTTCTATCGATGGTGATAGCGCTGCGGCTTACCGATATACGGAGGCAAAAATGTCAAGAATCGCAGAAGAGTTACTTCGTGATCTAGAGAAGGA
>DZBU01000004.1:57425-59463 GCA_022730015.1 Candidatus Elulimicrobium sp.
CGGAGGCAAAAATGTCAAGAATCGCAGAAGAGTTACTTCGTGATCTAGAGAAGGATACAGTCGATTGGCGACCAAACTTTGATGGAACTAAAAAAGAGCCAATCGTGCTTCCAGCCGCCGCTCCAAATTTGCTCCTCATGGGATCTTTGGGTATCGCAGTAGGAATGGCGACCAATATCCCACCACATAACTTGCGTGAAGTGGTCAATGCGACTACCCATCTCATCGATAACCCTGATGCTTCAACAGATGATCTGCTCAAGCATATTCAAGGTCCAGACTTCCCAATGGGTGGTATTGCCTTCGATAAAAAAGCAATCGCTCAAGCGTATGCTAATGGCCGTGGGGGAGTAGTGGTACGAGGAGAAGCCGAGATTGTTGAAGATAAACGAGGAGCTTTCTCTATCATTATTACGTCTATACCGTTTCGAGTTAATAAGGCTGATCTGCAGGAAAAGATCGCTGGCCTGGTTCGTGAAAAGAAGATCGAAGGAATTCGAGAAATGCGCGACGAGTCAACGTCAGACATTCGTGTTGTTATCGAGCTAAAAACTGGCGCTCAGCCACAAACAGTTCTCAATAAACTCTACAAGCATACGCAGCTCGAGGATACGTTCCACTACAATATGGTGGCGCTGGTTGACGGAGTACCACAGACTTTGTCGCTGAAAGCAATCCTTGAAGAGTACATCAAGCACCGATCAGAAGTTATTCGTCGTCGTACAGAGTATGACCTCAATAAAGCTAAAGATCGCGAGCACATCTTGCTCGGTCTCAAAAAAGCGCTTGACCACATTGATCAGATCATCAAGCTTATTCGGGCTGCAAAGGATGTTCCTACTGCCCATGCCGCATTGATGAAAGAGTTTAAGTTTTCTGCTATTCAAGCACAGGCCATTCTTGACATGCGCTTGCAGAAGCTAGCTGGTCTTGAACGTAAGAAGATCGAGGATGAGTTGGCAGCGGTACAAAAGCTCATCAAAGAACTCGAGGCTATCTTGAAAAGTAAGGCAAAGATGATGAGTATTGTTAAGGCTGATCTACTAGAAGTATCTGAAAAATTTGGTGACGATCGCCGAACAAAGATCGTCAAAGGTGGGGTCAAGCAGCTCAGTCAGGAAGACTTAGTGCCAGATGACGAATCTGTTTTGGTGCTCTCTCAGGGTGGGTATGTAAAGCGTACCAACCCAACAGAGTATCGAGTACAAAAACGCGGTGGTGTTGGTGTGGTTGATCTTAATACTAAAGAAGAAGATGTAGTAACAACCTTACTTACCACCTCTGCGCACAGTGACCTTCTTTTCTTTACTGATTTTGGAAAGGTCTACCAATGCAAGATGTACGAAATTCCAGAAGGTCGTCGTGCCACTAAAGGTAAGTCAATTATGAATTTCCTCTCAATGTCTGCAGATGAACGCGTTACGTCAGTGCTCGCGGTTCGTAAAGAAGATTGGGAAGGTGACTGGTCGCTCATGATGGTTACCAAGAATGGTGTGGCTAAGAAGAGTGATGCCGCTGCTTTCAAGGATGTGCGACGCAGTGGATTGATCGCTATCACATTGCGAGAAGATGATTCCCTCATTGCCGCAATGTTCGTAGGGTCTAAGGACGACGTGTCGCTTATTTCTGAAAAGGGTCAAGCAATCCGCTTTAAGGAAAGTGATGTCCGTGAAATGGGTCGTACCGCCTCTGGTGTGACTGCTATGAAGCTCAGTAAGGGTGATGTGATCGTTTCAGCAGATGTCATTAAGGGTGGCGATAAAGACAAAGAAGTATTGGTGGTGACTGAACATGGATATGGTAAGGCTACACCTGCCAAAGAGTACAAAGTACAGAATCGTGGTGGCTCTGGTATTAAAACGGCAAAAGTAACTGATAAGACTGGTAAGATCGTGAGAGGACTTATTATTACTAACGAAGAACGAGTGGATGGTGAATTAGTGGTGATGAGCAAGAAGGGGCAGGTCATTAAATTGCCGCTCAAAGATGTACCGACACTTAGTCGTGACACACAAGGTGTCCGTGTCATGAAGATGCG
>DZBU01000024.1 GCA_022730015.1 Candidatus Elulimicrobium sp.
GGTGAGGTTTTTGCCGAACCATTTTTCTTGTTACGCTATAAAAGATACAGTCTCTGTACTTTATTGTAAAAGAAGTTTCACAAGATAAGAAAGATTATAAAAGAGTACAAAACCAAAAACCAGTAGTAGATACATAGCTTTCAAATCGAACACAAACAAGTCGACAGGATCAAAGGAGATCATCAAGTGAAAAGTTAAAGCCAACAAGTCGACAACAAGAATGGAGTTTATTTCAGGGGAGCTACGACGCTTAGAAGAATTGCGAGTAGCGAAACACATCACTGATGCCGAGCACGCTGATTTACGACTAAAAGTCCTCAACGGCACACTGTCCGCACCCAGCGCTACTGAAACGGATCTCGCTGAACACTTTCAGAAGGAAGCTTTGCGCAAGCATCAAGCCTGGAGGGTGCAATATGAAGACTTTCTCCTTCAAGAAGCTTCATACAAGGAAGAAGATATTCACAGCAAACAGGATACCTTCTTGAACCTAGCGAAGGCTCACTCCATCAATCCTCTCGAAAGGATGTTATCTGCATACAGCCTGTACGGTACTAACGCAGATGCGGCATTCTTCAAGTCACTCATCGCCAATGTGCCAGACGAGAAAAGAGTGGAGTACCATAACTGGTACGTTGCACGTGGATGCGGTGACGCATTTCTGTCACAACACGGCGCAACAATAGCAGCAGGCGCCCCACCATTGTTCGGTTCACAAAAAGAGTTTGGCCCTCTTAACGTTGCTCTGCTAAAACAAACGGGCCGCGAGATAACGGGAGCAGGACCAAAGCGAACAGGATGCTTTGAACCCCAAGCGGAACAACCACAAGATTCTAAGGTAATCTTTGCAGCTGGGTACCCCGTTCCCGTGGTGGACGGGTACGTGGATTTGGGCATCGTGGAGCAAGCGGTTGATTGGCTTGACGGCCGCATAAGGGAGCTGGAAACAGCCATGGAGGCTGCGAAGGTGGCGATTCCTCCCCCAGCGCGCGCGCCACCCACTAAGAAGGCCCCACCGCAGCAATACCACAACCAAGGGTACAACAACCAAGGCGGTAGAGGTGGTCAGTACAACTACAACTCTTACAACAACGGTTACTCAAACCGAGGACGTGGGGGAAGAAACCGGGGGGGCCGTGGCCGAGGATACGGCTACCAGGGAAACTACTAGGGGGAGGACAAGGTAGTTCAGAAACCTATGACCTCCCAAATGTAACAACATCAAACACCAGCCCGACAACACTAACCACTCAGAATAAGAACGTTTCCCCCATCAACGGAAATGCAGATTTAACCATTAACAGCCCAACAAATATTCTTTCATCAAAAATAAAAACAAGAAGAGCACACAGAGAGACCGATAAATCAACCGAAACAAAACTGGAGGATGAATCAACACAATCGCAACAACAACAACAACCCACACCGCAACAAGCCCACCAAACAACAAGGCAACAGCAATCTGGCAACAGCAAAAAGGAGACGGATAATTCAAATCAGGAAGGACCGCAAAAAATTACTACGCGTAGTGCCCATCGACGACAAGAACCCAAGGAGTCACAAACCCCGACAACAACAACAACACCAGTTCCACAGCAATTATCATACGTACCACCGGAAATAGAACCGGAAGTAGAGGAGGCAATGGAAGAGATGCCCTTAAATGAACGACAAATATATCTGAATCTCCAAAACACCCACCTAGTAGGGGGAGAATTTCCACTACCAGATTCCGAAACGTGGACAGCTAAAGGCGAGTGGTCAAATGTGGATATCGATAGTGTGGTCGCCATGTGGAAATCCGTAGACCCTTCGGTAACAGTACTACCAGCGAAATTCATCGTCGACGCACAGAAAAACCCATACATGGCTACTGACCTTATCCAAGAAGCGCAACGCGGAAGTACAGGCGGTATCATTCAATTCGTCCTTTGGATTCGACACCACTGGGTAATTGCAACGATAAGAGATGATGCGTTTGAATTTTGTGATAGTGCACCAGGTATTGTCCAGGACAATGATATTAGATCAATTGCGGACTTTATAGGATTAGCGCTGAACAAAAGCCTACAAATCATCACAATGAGAACTCCTTGCCAACCAAAGCACTCAGTAGAATGCGGGGCGCATAGTGTGGTAAATCTTATGATGAGCCATGCAAACTACTTCTGGCCAAGAGAAGCTGCGGACAAAACAATCAACAGAGTGTCATATCACGAACTTCATGACACACTACAGCTATTCACCGAAGGAGAATTAAGATTGGACTATGTCAAAACACGGATCTTACAAGTCATCGGAGAAGCAAGGTGCCCGTTACTAACACACTCGAGACTCCTCGCAATTGCGGACAACTGGACTCACGGCAACATTAAGTTACGATGGATGGGAGCCACCAAGGTCCAAACATGGGTAGGTTCTTTGATCAAAAGAAAGACAACACACTGGCAAATTAAGTTTGAAGAAGACGATGGAGTCGGAATCCTCCCGAACAAGAACGTCTGTTATCTCACAGCAGAACCCACATTAGAACCCGAGATAGAGGACCTACGACACACCCACGGCGACCTACTATGTTTAAACTTCGAACCCCCCCCATCTACGGCCAGGGTGGAGGGGGACAGCATGAAGATGTCGAAACTAAAGGAACTACTACAAGGCGATCCGAAAGTCCCATCAAACGAGCTATTCATGAAGGCCTACGCCCCAACAACGAGGAAGCATCAACGTCAAATATTAACATGGCTGAAAGGAGCCCCAAATTCATTGAACAACCTACCATGCAGCATCGGAATCCCCCAACTCATTATGACCACAAAACAACAGCGGCGCTGGAGGTGCAGCACAACTCTCACAAAAATGGCAAGCATACAGGGAACCCTAAAGATCCTACCATTCTATCACCCAACAGCCCCGAGTATCATCCTGGGCACATCCATGCATTGGCGAACGGCTATGCGCGGGGCGCAAATAGCAGCCAACGGAGAAGCCCCCCACCAGGCCAAACCAGCAACATCCGAGGAAATATACAAAACCTTGGACCTGGTGAAAGAGGATGTGCAACTCCACGCTGCAATCGAGATAGCATGGTTAACAGCGGGGAGAATAGGGGACATAATCATATTGCAACCAGAACATATATGCGAGGTGCGGGAGGACGTCATGATGGTCAAATTTATGACCGGGAAGACGGCACGCAACGGCCATTACAGTATCGCAATACCAATGCCTGGAGAGAGAACGAAACAATACCTACTCACATGCCGGACACCCTCATTGTTCCCAACAGTGCGACAAGATGGAATCAAAGACTCCCTGAGGAGAATCGATACGCGCCTCGAGTGCCGATCGATAAGGCGTGGCAGGCTACAGGAACTCTCCCGAGGTGGAATGAGCGACTCGGGATTGTTGCACATCAGCCGCCACGCCGAGATTGCCATGTTACGCCGCTATTTAGACTTTGGCTTGTCAAGCGGCGAGAATATCAAGAGAGCAACAATGGCAGCGGAGGCGGCAACGAAAGCAGCCATAAAAGCACGACAATCAAACGCGCAAATCTCCGAGCCGCAGAGTTCCTCCAAGGAGGGGGTGGAGGAGGTTGCCCCTCCTCAGAGGATATTCAGCGTGCCTTGCCCGCCATCACCGCCATCCAGCGACGACAGTTTCCTGTAAAGGTAAAAGAAGTACGGCCCTGCCAGTGGAGGAAAATACTCACCATGACAACTACCTCAGATATAGTTCCACTAGCCAAAGAATATGCGAAATACCTTTACGACGCAAACATGTACCCACAATGCACGCAACAATATACAAGAGCGCAAGTTCCTCACACAGGTTTAACCAAAGAGGAAGAACGAATGATGAGCGGTAAATGGATCATAATGGACTTGGAAAATGTTAAATCAACAGTCCACACTCACAAGGTGCCCGAGCCAATTAAAGATCGAAGCAGGGTGGTGCACGCATGTAGGATAAACGAAATGATGGATTCAATGGAAAACCAACCGCCATCTTATTCCCTGAAATCTCCATCAGAGATAAATGCAATCATGTCCAATGCAACAATGGTTGTACAATACGATGCAAAGAGCATGTACGATCAGTTTATGCTGGAGGAAATCATCTCACGCTTCTTCTGTTTCCAAACACATAACAACACCATATCGGCATGTGCGGCCATGCCAATGGGCTTCACAAAGGCGTGTGGTGTAGCACAGTCCCTATCAACGATCGTAGCGCAATTCGACACAGAAGACGGCCACTATAAAGTCTATGTCATCATACACCTCGACAATTACTGCTACGTGTTTGTGGCAAAATATCAAAATCCACCAATCGAAAAGCTCAAAGATATCGTCACAAAAACAATTAACACATTCCTGAAACGAACCAACTCAGTGGACCTCCAGCTTAACGAAATGAATAGGGAAGAGATACAAAGCCATCTACGCAAGACACAACAAGCACAATGGGAGACATTAGTAAGTATGTCTCCTAACGTTTTCACATTCCTGGGTATAAAATACGACATTGTGGCAAAGACGAAAACCGCAGGCGACAAGACATGGCAGAAACTGGAAAGTATCATGGCGTGTATTTACCCGTTAGGGGTTATGAATCCAAACACGACACCAAGAATGTTAGCGATGCTGATGGGATGCCTCGGGTACATAACCAGAACATGCGAGTTGAAACATACATTCTATAACCTATACCGCACAATCTCGGAGCTATGCGCTATTACATGGACGTATCCCCAAGCATGGGACATACCTTTGACAGAGGTAACACTAATGTTTAGCGAGATACCTCGGTTGGTGGAAATGGTAAAAAGGAAAAAGATGTCTCCAATTTACCCTCTCCCATATGAACACTCCACAACGATGATCATAATTACTGACGCATCACATATAGGATGGGGGGGAATCATCTGCGCACCGACCGGCGAAAAGGATGAATGGAAAATTAGCGTGGAAGCAGACTACTGGCCCTTAATAGGAGGAAAGACAGATCCGTTGTACGAATCAAGTACACTCGCGGAGCCAAAGGCTATCAGAAAGACTGCAGAAAGACTGCAGATACCACAGAACATCAAGCACATCATTTTCGTAACCGATCATTCACCATTGGTGTCCGCTTCAAGAAGCACACAAGCACGCTGCTACACATATTTCGATACCTTATCATGGTTGGAGCGACAACAATACACATATAGTTTCTTATTCATACCGGGGACGTTAAACCCGGCAGACTGTTCGTCTAGAAACCCACAAAACAAAAAGTACCAAAAAGAAGAAATATATAAAATAGCCAAGGCGGCGGGGATGGGGTATGCTAGGGCGTTACAATTACCAAATAAAGAAATCTTACCATCTGTTTGC
>DZBU01000015.1:0-12550 GCA_022730015.1 Candidatus Elulimicrobium sp.
GATATATCAGTGGTTTTTGTTTTTCTAAACTTCCATATATTTCTATATTCTGTGGAGATGGGGAGAATCGAACTCCCGTCCGAATCAGGGTGCGAAGGTGAATCTACAATGCATAGTTGATCCTTTGATTTAAAGGCCAGTAGCTAGAGGAAAAACAAAACACTACTGTCTCGAGTTGTTACAAGCTTGAAAATCTACGACAACGACATAGATTTCCACAGTCTCGTGTTTATTCTACCCAACTCACGTATGAGACGTTTATGAGCGGAGCATCGCACCGGCGAGCGTAAGGTTACGCGAGAGCGGGTGCGAATCCAAACGCGCGAGCGTAAGGACTTGGTACAGCTTTGTTTGCAAGTACAAGTTGGAGCCTTTTAACGAATTGACTGCCACTTTCGACACTGCACACATCCGACACGACTAACCGTCGATGCCTAGCATCCCCGCAGTAGGGGCGGGCGGAAAATTTTCGTGAAGAAAATTTTCCGCCCGTACGCACTGCGGGAATGGTGTACTTTTGATTTCGTTACTTTTAGGTAATGGGGAGGAGTTAAGAAAACCTCCCCAAAGAACGCGCCTCTACTGATCATCATTTGAGGCAACGTTGGGGAATAACCCCGTCAGGTCGTCGTCGTAATCGTCTTCATCGATTTCCGGCGGGACACTATCGTTATTGTCGCTTCCAGGCTTCGCTGCAGTTGCTGCTTTGTCTTTGCTGCTCACGGGTAGTGGTAGCGTCGCAGTTGCTGCTTTGTCAGCCCCGATTTGTTTTTTTGCCATATTGCTCTCCTTGGTGTGTGGTGTTCGAGACCGTCCCAAACCACCTAGAAGTAACGAAATCACTGACTTTTCAAGGTACGCTCGATATCACGTTTGCTGTCACGGGCCTTGAGGGTTTCGCGCTTGTCATACTTCTTTTTTCCGCGCGCAATTGCAAATTCGAGCTTTATGTTCCGGCCAGTATTATACAATCGAAGTGGGACGGCTGTCAAACGAGCCGTTTCGGTCTGCAGCTCGAGGTGAGCGAGCTCCTTTTTTGAGAGTAAAAGTTTGCGAGCTCGTTCTGGCTCATAGCTCTTTGGAGTGTTGGGGACTTGGTAGGGTGAAACACTTGCGCCGACTAAAAAAGCTTCGCCGCCACGAACTATCACGTAGGCGCCTTCCAGTTTGCCTTTGCCGCTTCGAATGGATTTTACTTCTTGTCCTTGCAGTACCAAGCCAGCCTCGAGTGTTTCGAGTATTTCAAAATCAAAGCGAGCTTTGCGATTCTGTATATAGGTTCCCATCAGAACTTAACTCTAGCAGTGAAGGAGGCCTTTCACAAGCTCAAAAAACATGGCGCATTAGGGTGATTTCTGTATAATAGCGACCATATGAATATGCCTGAAAATACTGAAAATAAAGAGAAAAGCCCGGGGACTCCTGAAGAAACTCAGGAGACAGGTGAGGCAAAAGAGGGAGAGCAATCTACCCCCAAGCCATTACCAAAACCAAAAGGAATAAAATTTAATCAAACTGGAAAAAAATTGCCGGTTGGACCAGGAAATTTCTGGAACAACATGCTGTCGACTTTGTTACTGCTTATTTTTGTGACAGCCGTTTTTTCCTATCTGACCGAAACTAAGGTTACCCCCGAAGAAGTCACGATCACACAAGTGGTCTCACAGATCAAAGCTGGAGAGGTTGGTACGATTATTGTCCGTGGTGCGACACTTGAGATTGATTATAAAGATGAAACCAGAACTCCTGGTGAAGCAAAGCGTGAAGTTGATGCTTCAGTGACTGAGTCGCTTACCAATCTTGGTGTAACTCCTGAAGAGTTGGCTGGAATCACGATCGATGTGCAGCGAGAAACAGGGTTCATGTATTGGTTTGCACAATTTGCACCATTTTTATTCCCGCTCATTCTGCTCGGTGTCATCATCTGGTTTTTCACTCGTTCAGTGAAGGGGGCGGGTATGCAAGCACTCAACTTTGGTTCCTCAAAGGCGCGCATGATCGATCCAAACGACACCGCTCAAAAAGTTACTTTTAAAGATGTGGCCGGTGCAAAGGAGGCGAAACAAGAGCTTGAGGAAATTGTAGATTTCCTCAAGAACCCAAAGAAGTTTCTCGATATTGGTGCTGAAATTCCAAAGGGTGTGATGATGATGGGTGCACCAGGAACAGGAAAGACCTTGCTGGCGCGCGCGGTGGCAGGAGAAGCTGGAGTGCCATTCTTTTCGATTTCTGGTTCAGAGTTCGTAGAGATGTTTGTTGGGGTGGGAGCGTCACGCGTACGTGATCTTTTCTCAATGGCAAAAAAAGCTGCTCCTTCGATCATTTTCGTAGATGAGATCGATGCCGTAGGACGAATTCGTGGTACCGGCATGGGTGGTGGTAATGACGAACGAGAACAGACACTCAACCAGATACTCGTCGAGATGGACGGTTTTGAACCAAATGCAAAAGTGATCGTCATGGCCGCTACGAATCGACCAGACGTACTTGACCCGGCGCTGCTTCGACCAGGACGCTTTGATCGTCGAGTGACCATTGATCTCCCCGATCGTAAAGATCGGGAAGAGATTCTCAAGGTGCACGCACGCAAGAAACCGCTGCAAGAAGATGTTAATCTCGAGATAATTGCGCAGCGTACGCCAGGATTTTCTGGAGCAGATCTCTACTCACTTATGAACGAAGCAGCGATCTTGGCTGCTCGTGAGCATCGCAAAAAAGTGGGGCAGTTTGACATCATTCGTTCGATTGAGAAGGTAATGCTTGGACCTGAACGAAAGAGCCACGTGCTTTCAAAACACGAAAAGTTGCTGACCGCGTATCATGAGGTTGGTCACGCGCTCGTCGCTTCTGTCTTACCGTATGCAGATCCGGTACAGAAAATCTCTATCATTTCTCGCGGACGGGCTGCGGGCTATACGCTTAAGCTCCCTGATCAAGATCGACGCATGCATACTCGCAAAGAATTTCTTGATGACATTGCAATGACGCTTGGCGGATACGTGACGGAAGAGATGGTCTTTGGTGATCTCTCGACTGGTCCGTCGAACGACTTACAGGTAGTTGCTGCGCTTGCTCGTGACATGGTGACAAAATATGGTATGAGCGAAAAGATCGGACCAGTTGCCTTTGAGGGAACAGGTGGTCGATTAATTGGTGGTGGTTTTTCTGAAGATCGAGGATATTCAGCACAAGTTGCAAAATTGATCGATGAGGAAGTCACTCGATTTATTGAAGAAGGAAAAGATAGAGCTCGTGAAATACTAAGTAAATATCGCACCGCACTCGATGAGATCTCTAAGAGACTGGTGGAGGTGGAGACGCTCGAACGAGAAGAATACGAAGCGTTGCTTAAGCAGCATGGAGTTGAGATCAAAGATGCCTACGCTGATATGTACAAGGAAGATGAGCGAGTGGGTGATCCGACACGCGGACTTGAAGTGCGACCAGACGAGCAAAAAGTAGTGTAAGAAGGGAAGAATGAAAGCAGTGGGCCTTATATATGGCCGGCTGCTTTTTTGTTTTCCACACATGGCGGCTGGTCTTTGGTGGTCAAAAGGAAGTATTATTCTAGTGTGTGGGCCTTTCTAGCGAAAGACCTTTTTTAATTTAACAATCATTACATCATGCACACAACAACAAGCACCGATCTTTTTAAGAAAACAGTATTACTCGCTATCGTACTTGGATCAGTATTTTTTGCTGCCTTAGTAAGTACCGCTAGTGCTGAAGAAGTAGAAGTGGAGACAACTAATGAGGTGGCGGCAGAAGAAACTACTGACACTGAAGATGAAAGCACAGAGGACATTGATGCAAAGAAAGCAGCGATGAAGGCACAGATCGAGTCATTGCGTGCGCTCATCGAGCAACGAAAAGCCGAACTAAAAGCAAATCAAGAGACTGCAACCGAGGAGCGAAAAGAAGCGGTCACCGAATGGAAAGAATCGCAGGCTGAGGCTCGCGCTGAGTTTATGGCAAGTCTCGAAGGAAAGACACCAGAAGAAAAGAAAGCAGCGATGCTTGAATATATCACTAAGCTACGAGCTATCATTGAAGCCAAGAAAGCTGAAATGCAAGCTAAGCAAGCAGAAGTAAAGGAAGAAGTACAAGAACAAAAAGAGGCACGGATTGAAGCCCGTGAAGATTTCCAAGCTAGTCTCGAAGGAATGACGCCTCAGGAAAAATATGAGGCTATCATGGAGCGTGTCACAGCACTTAAGGCTGCGCTCGAAGCTCGTCTTGGTGACGATGAAGATTCAGACGATGAGGTAGAAGTTGAAGACGAGGAAGTTGAAGACGAAACTGAAGAAGAAACGGAGGAAGAGGAAGAAGACGCTGTGTAATTAAAATAAAAAATGGCGGGGCCAAAGGCCCCGCCATTTTTTATTTTAGTTGTTCCTCATGAATGACCAACCCATCTTCCATATGGATGATGCGATCGCAGGTCATGGCATACTCGCGTTCGTGGGTTACCATCACAATCGTCTGTCCAATTTCTCGATTGAGTTTCGTCATAAGATCGATCACTTGCTGACCAGAAACACTATCGAGATTGGCGGTAGGTTCGTCGGCAAAAAGAATCTTGGGTTTTCCAGCGAGTGCACGGGCAATGGAAATGCGCTGTTGCTCACCTCCAGAAAGTTCGGCAGGTAAATTATCATACTTTCCAACCATACCAACACCGTCAAATACGTAATCGAGCAATGGTAGCTGTGCAAGCCGTACAAGCTGCCGAAAATTTACTTGGTTAAAATAGACCGCGCATGAGTGAAGTGGCCGAGCAGGTAAACCAGGCTGCTCAAGGTGTGGGGCAACGTGAGGAGGCTTTACAACAGCGCAGTTGGTTGCGTGCTTTCTTCTTTGGTCAAGACCAAGAACAGACCCAAGCACTGAAAAATGAAGCAGAGCAAAACCGACTTCAGGTTCAAGAAATGAACCAGCTGCTTGTTGAGTACGATGACTGTGATGCTGAAATCAAAACCATGCTCCAAGAGCAAGATCGACTAGATCAGGTCGCTGAAAAAGCGGTCGGTCGTTGGGCCTTGCTGGGTTGGTTGTTTGGTAATTAAATAATTTCTTCAAAATAAAAGAAAAACAGTGCTCAAGCACTGTTTTTCTTAACGCTGTCCGCCGACTTGAAGTGACCTAGAATTTAAGGAGGCGATGAGCCGACTATAAATTCGGAAATACCCTTGTGGTGCGAACCAAGGACCACAGAGGTATATCTTTTGAAAATTTCCTGTGTCCGCCAACTTGGACTCGAACCAAGGACCACAGAGGTATAAGCTCTGCGCTCTACCAACTGAGCTATTGGCGGACACAATAAATTTTCAACGATACAGTGCTTCACTTCGGAAAACAAATACTCGCTTCACTCGTGCTTGCTTCCACAGTTTGCATTGTAAGATCTTCTTACCAACTGAGCCATAGGCGGTTGGTGTGTGACACTATAGCGCACTCGGCCTTTTGTCTCAATCTCTGCTCAAACGTGTTTGCACGGGGAGATATTTACAAATCACCGATTTTTCGGTATTACTGGTAGTGGGTGTACATTTGTCGCCCACAACACGTCAGGAGAAATGACATGAAGAGTCTTCAGAGCAGTGCTGCCGGTGGTCCCGTGAAGTCTTTCCAACTTTCTTCCTGAAGGGAGGTGATCAAATATCTTACGGTGGACCCGAGGTCCATACTGTGGATCAAGAGAAGTCCATCCGAGAGAGGTTCACACCCTCTACCCACTGGCCGCGCGCATAGCGCGGCCTTTTTCATTGAATCTAGGCGGAGGCTTTGCCTCCGCCCGCCTTGCATCGTTACTACAGAGGCGTATACTAAATTTATATGAAAGCGGTCCTCTCGCTTTTTCTCATCTTGAACCTGCTCGCCCCAGCGGCCTATGCAGGAGAGTTGGTAGAACGTTACGAAGTGCCGAGCGTGAAAGATGACTATTGTGGCATGTTCATCAATTACCAGTATTGCAAGTGCGCGTTTCACAATGAGTATTGCGATGATATCGGACTAAGTCCAAGTACGGCGGGTAGCTATGTGCTGGAGCAGTTTCGCGCGTGGAATCGTGAGCGTATTCAAGCTATGGCCGGAGAATGTCGCGCTAGCGGTGGCTACTGGAATATCAGTAACTGGTCGTGCACCACTTGTACTGAGGGTGATGTGCTCGAGGGGAGTAAGTGTGTAGAGCCAGAAAAGACGAACACCGAAAAACGCGAGTGCGCACAAGCGCTCCAAAACATCGACACCGATTGGGAGAAATACTCTGACTTTGATGATCGACTTGGTAGTGACGTGAGCTACGAGGTACAGCAGTTCAATCAAACGCTCGATGAGATAGCGGTCTTGGTGGCACAGGCACATGAGCTTGAATACCAGATGGAGACCGATCGCGCTGAACGAGTAGCGTTACGTGAGTATCGCCAAGCGCTTGTACAAAATGTGAAAGTGAATCTCCTCAAGGCTTTCTGGCGACTTTCGTACGTGACCTACACAACCATCAAAGGAGGAAAGGGAACGGCCGAATCGGTGGGTAAGCTGCTTAACCCCGAGACGGTGGCGGAAGGGATCGGCGCCGGCCTCAAAGTCATCCAGGCACACATTCCTCCGAGTGCTTCCGAGTATCAAATAAATACCGACGATACGACTGGCAAGATACGGTCTATTGCTTGGAACGCTACGCTTGAGACCATCGAGAGTGTTGGTAATCCAAAAGACATTGTCGTGCAACTCATGAAGGATACACAGGGAGCGGTCATTCCGAGTCCGAACTTGAGTGATGAGGAGATCGGAATATTGCGAGACCAGTATCTCAGTAAGCAAGCGGTCGATCAGTACTTAGCCGAAAGTTATGCGCTAAATGCCGAGCGCCGCGCGGAGTTGGCTGCGATCGAAACGCAGATAACCGAGAAGTACAACCAGCTACAAGAATGGAAGGTGAAAGAATATCAGCGGGTAAAGGCCAACTTAGAAGACCAGTGTAAGGATAAGAAATAAGTATGAAAAAATTGATCCTCACAATGTTGCTTCTCCCTCTTCTCACCTTTGCGCAGGCAGATGGTGAGCTCACGATCGGAGACAAGAGCGTCTCGTATGATACGACTACTGAAGTGAGTGGGGGAATGTTGTATTACCAAGGAGAGGACCTGGTCGCTTCGACTCTCGGCAAGGTGGCATTGGTGTACCAAGATGGACAAGCGGTCCTGGAGGCACACGACACTAACGATGATGGTGTACTCGACACCTTTTTAACCCTCGATAGGGAAGGTGCGGTGACCAAAATGGAAGGAGAAGGATCGAGTGTTTTCACACGACCAGAGGTGGTCGAGTTTGCTGATTTGCGAGCCTATGAAGAAAAGGAGAGTGCAGCTGCAAATGAAGACGACCCTGTTGGTTCGCTTGATTCCATTACCATTCCTAGTTACCACAACTACACCCTTTACGTTTTCATACTGTTTCTCATTGGTGGTGGGTACTGGTACTACCGCAAACGGAAGTTGGGGTAAAATAACATCAGTCTTTTATTATTCCTCTGGAATAAGAGATTTGCTTTTTTTACAAAATCAGATTTGATAGAAGTAGATCGTCTACCTGAGAGAGGTGATAACATGGCAAACATTCCGGTTACATCAAACGAAGAATCACTCAGTCTCTTTGATAAGCATCTACCTAGTATGGATTGCGGGTACCTGCGTCAGATACTTCCCTATGACCATGAGTACTATCGTTTTCAGGAAGGGTGTAAGTATGCTCTTTTTTCTCCAAGTGGAAAACTGATTCTTAGCGGTGAATCAGCCACGGACATCTTCAATGAACTGAAGGATAGGCGATGCGCTATCTTTTGGGTTCACTAAAAAACGGGCGGTGCGCAAGCGCACCGCCCTAATTTTTTATTAAAAGCTACTCCATATGCAGCACCTCTCCCAACCGTGCCACCTTCTCGACGATGAGCGGGAAGGCGCGACTGAGGTCAGAATGAGTATCGACGAGATGTTTGGCTTCAGTCCGGGCGGCTTCGACGAGTTTGAGATTGCGGATGGCTTCCATACCAAGGTCGGAAAGGCCGCTCTGCTTGCCGCCGTATAACTCACCTGAGCCGCGGAATTGCAGATCATGCTCAGCGAGTTCAAAACCATTTTTAGCGGTAGCGAGTGCCTTGAGACGATCGCGAGTCTTGTCGCTTTTGCTCTCGGTGACGGCAAAGCAATAGGGTTGGTAGGTGCCGCGTACCACCCGACCGCGTAGCTGGTGTAGCTGCGCGAGGCCAAAGCGCTCGGCGCCTTCGATGATGATGTTGGTTGCATTGGGGACATTCACGCCGACCTCGACCACGCTCGTAGCAACCAAGACATCAATCTGGTGTTCCGAAAATTGTTTCATGATCTTGTCCTTTTCGGCGGGAGTCATCTTGCCGTGAAGCGCCGCGATGTTCCAGGTAGGAAAGACGTCACTCTTAAGCCGCTTTGCTTCTGCAATGACACTCTTCATGTTGAGTGCGTTTTCTTTAGTGGGGTCTGGTTCTTCGATGCGTGGGCAGATCACGTAGGCTTGCCGGCCGTCCGCCAGTTCTGACTCGACGTGGTCGTACATCTCTTTACTCTGGCCGGGACCGACAATGGTCGTCTTGACTGGTTTGCGGCCAGCCGGCATTTGGTCGAGGAGTGTGATGTCGAGGTCACCATAGATGGTGAGCGCTAGGGTGCGAGGAATTGGTGTCGCGGTCATCGAAAGGAGGTGTGGCATGCGAGCGTCTTTTTTGGCGAGCTGTTTGCGCTGGTTGGTACCAAAGCGGTGCTGCTCGTCGATGATGACATATGCCAGGTGTTTGAATTCGACACTTTTGTAGATGAGCGCGTGAGTACCGATAAGAATAGGTACCTCACCATTTTTTACCCACTTTAAAAGCTGCACTTTCGAAATTTTTGTTGGTTTGGCCGGGTCGGCCTTACTCGGAAACTTCATACAGCCCGAGCCAGTGATGAGTCCGACTGAAATCGGGAGGTGCTGGAAGTATTCGATAAAACTTTCGAAGTGTTGTTTGGCAAGGATTTCAGTTGGCGCCATGTAGGCAGTTTGTAAGTTTCCATACTCGATCTTCTTTCCTAGGCCTTCGGGTGGTCTTGAAGTGACCACGGCGTACGCAGTCGTGGCCGCAACGGCAGTCTTGCCACTGCCGACATCACCTTCGAGAAGGCGGCTCATAGCGCGGTTGCCAGAGAAGTCGGTAAGGATGGTTTGAATGGCGCTGTCCTGGGCGGCCGTGAGTGCAAAGGGAAAGCGGCTGGTAAACGCCGCCAAGTGCTTCGGGTCGGTTTTCACGGTGTACGTCTGTGCTGCGCTCACGGCCGCCCGCTCCTGCGCCTTCTGAATTTGAATATAAAAAACTTCCTCAAACGCAAAACGCTTACGTGCTGCTTCGGCATCTTTCGCTTTCTTCGGCGAGTGCACCCACACCAGTGCCACCTTAAGTTCTGGCAAATTGTACTTTTTCAGTATCTCACTTGGGATCGGATCGATGAGGGTTTCGAGCGCCCCTTTTTCAAACAGTTTCAAAACGGTGTGGTACAGCCAGCGGCTAGTCATACCAGCCGTCTCTCGATATACAGGGTACAACGTGTCATCTTGCTGTTCGGTCCCGGCAAAGATACTGTCATGTCGATCGATCGGAAGTGAGTCGAGCGGTTCCACTTCCGGGTTGCTCAGATACAATTTCCCCTCACTGCCCGCTACTTTTCCCGCCAGTTTCACGTACATACCGTCGCTATACATCTTGGCGATGTATGGTTGGTTGAACCACATGATCTTCATCTTGGCCGAGCCATCTTCTACATATCCCTCCGCAATTGGCTTGCGACTCTTCCACGCTTTGCGAGTCTTCAGTCCAGACAACTGCCCATACACCACTGCTTCCTGACCTTTTTCTAAACCCCCAACTGATTGCACGTCAGAAATATCCTCATACCGAGCGGGGAGGTAATAAAGTAGATCTCCGACTGTTTCAACGCCGAGCTTCTTGAGCGCTTTCTGGTGTGCGATGTCTATTTTTAGATGGACAGAAAGTTGGTCAGGGAATTGCATGGTGTTAATTGTAGCAGGGAATCAGTAGGTAAAGAAAAAAGCCGACAAGAATTGTCGGCTTGAGTGAAGAGAGAAGATCAGAGTCTTGATTTGGCGTGAACGACCCGGATTCCTTCTTTCGTGATCAAGATGTTTCGCTCTTCATCAGCTTCGAGGTCTTCGCCAATGACACAGTCGTCGGGGATAGGAATACGCTCCTCGACGATAGTGCGAATGACGCGAGCACCTTTTCCGATCGTAGCCTTGTCAAAGATGACGGAATCACGAACGACTGCGTCTTCTTCAATTCGTACTTCACGACCGAGGACCGAGTGCCGGATCATTTTGGCCTTAGTGAACACTGATCCGCCAGCTGCGAGGAACTGCATACGCATGTCATCGCTTTGGCTACCACAGAGTGAGTTGACCTTCGCCATGGGTTGATTATCGCTGACGGTAATAATCGGCCAGTATTTGTTATAGAGGTCCAGGTCAGGATTGAACTGGGTCTGGTCCATCATGGCCGCATGGTAGGCATCGATCGTTCCTACATCTCGCCAGTACCCCTGTATCTTCTCGTTGGGAATCACATTCGTCCCGTGATCGTAGAAGCGTACGTTGTACCCCCCATTGACCATTTTAGGCAAAATGTTCTTACCGAAGTCATTTTCTGAACTTTGATCGAGATGATCCTGCTTCAGTACTTCAAGCAGTACCGACTTTTTGAAGATGTAGATCCCCTGCGAGATCACACATTCGCCAGGTCGGTCTGGGTGCGCTTTGGGGTGCGGCGGTTTTTCCTTGAAGCCACGGATCGAACCGGCAACGTCTACTTCCATTACCCCGAAAGTATCAGCTGCTTGCTCGGTACTGAGAAACATACCCGAAACGCTCACGTCCGCATCATGCTTGATATGATCATGAAGCAACTGCTTGAAGTCAAACTTGTAGATATGATCAGCAGCCAGGATCAGTACGTACTCAGCTGGGTCGTCGAGCAGGTACTCGTGGTTTTGATACACCGCGTTAGCACTGCCGAGATACCAGTCCGTACCCATTTGTTGCTGTGCTGGCAGGGGACGAATGAATTTGTCCCAGGCCGGTGCTTCGAAGTTCATGGAAGCCAAAATGCGCAAGATGCCTTGCTGTTTGTACTGAGTCAGTACATAAGCATGGTCGATTACCTTACTGTTGATGATGTTACTCAAGGCAAAGTTGATGATGTGGTGCTTGCCAAACGGTACGGCCGGCTTGGAACGATTGTCGGTGAGTGGGCCAAGACGCTGACCTCTACCGCCAGCAAGGACCATGGCTAATACACGACTGTCTAAAACTTTATTGTTGCTCACGTCTTCTCCTTCATTAACAAAGAACAAAAATCACCAAAATTGGTGATAGGCGAGCACTGTACATCATAATATTTATATTGTCTAGTGCGAATCTAGGATAACCCAAAATAAGCAAAGATGATTTGGTAAGTACGGATCGATATGATATTCTGGCCAGCACCAACCGAAATGGATTTGGAGACGTGGCTGAGTGGATGAAAATGTCTGGGAGACATTTTCATCCGAACGTAGCGAGGTGGACGAACCTTGAGACCACTCAGCGATGTCGAAGAGAATACGGAGACGTGGCTGAGTGGTCGAAAGCACCTCACTGCTAACGAGGCAGGGTCTAAAAGCCCTCGGAGGTTCGAATCCTCTCGTCTCCGCCAAGTCGTGCTAGCACGAGACGCGTCGTTATGATGCTATCCTAGCAAATAAAAACTCGTCATTTCTGACGAGTTTTTATTTGCTTATTTAAAATTATTTTTAGTTTATCGGTAGCGTTATCCTCGCTTAAGGTTTCTATATTCAAGATAAGTCACCCCCATAACAACGACATCTAAAATGGTCAGAATGATGAGGTTCAGATTTGGTGTGTGTACATAGGCGAATATCTGATATGCACCAAAAAGTCCGAATACGACTATCGCAGTCGGATACGCCCAGAGATATCTCTTTAAGAGACAATACACTAGAGCAACTTTAAGAACACCGTGAATGAGCAGATAGATGCTTATATAGATCTGATTCGTGAATGTATAGTGTTCAACTGCTTTCACTAAATAATTTGCAATCAGATCACCAGGATCTTCCGATAGTTCAACACGAGCAAGAAATGCTACAAATTGAGTAAGGGTCTCTTTGCTAATAAAGAAGACACTAACTCCAAGAATAACTTCTGCTATTCCGTTGAGTGCTTTCAGCAGCACCGAAATGTAAAAGAAATGATGTGTGAGTGACTTTTTGCTACTAGTCTCCAACATATCTTAAAAGTATATAGTAGTGTGCCAAACTAGCAAAAAACTCCTTAACAGGAGTTTTTTGCCATATTCTTTGTATTAGTTTAGTTATAATACTTAGAATTGTTGTCTTAATTTTGGGGTACCTTTCAATCTAGTGTATTTTCATCGCTTTCGGGTAGTTTCGAGAGAATACTTTCATGGACA
>DZBU01000015.1:12650-20759 GCA_022730015.1 Candidatus Elulimicrobium sp.
ATCTAGTGTATTTTCATCGCTTTCGGGTAGTTTCGAGAGAATACTTTCATGGACAAATGATTGGTAACCCTCGTGTGAAACTCTTTACGTGAGAGACCAATGATCACAAATGAATCGGGGAGCATCTGTTTCGTATAGAGGCCAAATAGTGCAGGCAGTAGCTTGGTTTCTGCTAAATTTCCAGTACCACCAAAGATTACGATGGCTGTGGGGTTGTTATATCACTGCGTCATGTGACTATGATACACGGCAGGCTTGCCTTCGGATACACACACATGTTAATATTTAAGTAATCACGCAAGTAATAAAGTATTATGCTAGAAAAAAATAAGATTGATCAAATAAAAAAGCATCTCGATGCATCGAAGGATGACGCTATCCTCGCTGAAGTGTTCAAACTACTCGGCGACAAGAGTCGCTACCGCATCGTTAAGGTGCTCACTGAAGAAGGTGAATTATGCGTCAGTGACCTCGCTGCCGTCCTCGACGCTTCTATGTCTGCTGTATCACAGCACCTACGAGTCCTTGAAATGTCAGGACTCATCATGGGCGAGAGGATGGGACAAATGATGTGCTACAAGCCACTCATGGACCATCCGAAGGTCAAGGCAATTATTAAATTAATGCAATAATTTTATGAAGACTGTACATATCTACTCATCATCTACCTGCCATTTCTGCCATATGGCAAAGAATTTTTTCGCTGAGAACAACATTCAGTTTACCGACCATGATGTTGCAACTGACCCAAGCGCAATTCAAGAAGCAATTGGGAAATCAGGTCAGATGGGAGTCCCCGTTATTGATATCGACGGAAACATCATTGTCGGGTTTAACGAACCAGAGCTTAAACGTCTTCTCGAGATTTCTTAAGGAAACTGCAAGAAGACAATTATTATTTTAGTGAAAATATATGGACACAAAAATTAAGGGAGGTGTTGTTGGAGGAATTGTGGGTGGTGTTGTTTTTGGAATGTTGATGCAGATAATGGGTATGATGCCGATGATTGCCATGATGGTAGGGAGTGAGTCTGCTCTCGCGGGTTGGATACTTCATCTCATTATCAGCACAGTAACAGGTATTTTGTTCGTATACCTGTTTGGGAGCAAGGTCTCCACTAATGCTGACGGTGTACGTTACGGACTTATCTATGGACTCATCTGGTGGGTACTGGGTCCACTTGTCATTATGCCAGTCATACTTGGTATGGGTATCCAGATTCAGAATGCTTTTGGACAACCACAGCTCATGAGTCTCATGGGACATCTCGTATTCGGCGTCATCCTTGGGGTCATTGTGGCTAAATATCAAAAGTAATTTTCTTATATATTCTATGAAATCATCACTACTCATTATCAGCATCGTCGTCTTGGTCGCTGGTATCGGCTACTTTGCTACACAAGATAAGGGAGCGAAGCAAGATTCAGTAGCGAACAGTAATACGGAAACGAGAGCACAGGATAGTGCACTACCCCCTGCAAACGAGATTGAGACTGTTTCACCCGAGGCAACCGCTACCGAAGTTGCATCCGCAGGTGCGTACCTTCCATACAGTGCAGACGCGGTCGCATCAAGCGACGCTGACCGTATCCTCCTTTTCTTCCATGCTACATGGTGCCCAAGTTGTAAGGCGCTTGATGCTGATATCGTTAAAAACGCAGATACTATCCCAGACGGCGTTGCTATTTACAAAGTCGACTACGACACATCAACTGAACTGAAGCGGAAATATGGAGTGACCACACAACACTCCATTATCGAAATTAACAAGAGTGGCGAGGCACAGAGTTCCATCTCGCACCCGCTTACCCTTAATGCTGTGATTGCAACGCTTCAATAATTTTCATTATGACACTGCTTCTCATCTCATTCATTGCTGGAGTACTGACGGTTCTCGCACCGTGCATTCTCCCACTCTTGCCAGTGGTGATTGGGAGTAGTGTCGGAGCACGAAGCAAAGCCACACCATTCATTGTCATTGGTTCACTTGCGATCTCAATCTTTCTCTTCACCTACCTTCTCAAAGCATCAACTGCACTGATCACTATTCCGCAGTATGTGTGGGGGTATATCTCGGGAGGAATCTTAGTTGCGTTTGGACTTGTGCTCGTATTTCCAGAGATCTGGGAACGGATGCCCTTCGTCGCGAAGACAAGCATTGGTGCCAATCAGCTTGTTGGCACTGGATACCAAAAGAAAAGCATTTGGGGCGATGTACTCATCGGTGCGGCACTTGGACCTGTATTCTCTACCTGTAGTCCAACATACTTTGTCATTCTAGCGACAGTGCTACCGGCAAGTTTCTTCCTAGGTACCGTATACCTGCTCACGTACATTGCAGGACTAGTCTCAATACTCACACTGATTGTGCTTCTCGGACAACGATTCACGAGCAAGCTTCAGTTTGCGGCTGATAGTAGGAGTCCCCTGAAGCGTGGTATCGGTGCGCTGTTTCTGATTGTCGGACTTCTCATCGTGAGTGGCTACGATAAGAAACTGGAAACGTGGGTACTAGATCGAGGCTACACTGATGGCATTCTCAACATCGAACAAAAACTCCTTGAGCAAAATACTATGAACAATACACAAGACAAACCCTCTCAAAAAGGTGAACCTGCCATCAACGTACCTTCCGCACTCACTCGCAGTTTCAATGAGACTGACTTCAGCAAGGCAGATCCGAGACTTGAAGGTGCTATATCTGGTGGACCATCAAAAGATGGTATCCCTGCAATTGATGCGCCCACTTTCGTACCACTCAAAGACTACAAGCGCCCTGACGATGTGCAAGCTATCGTACTCGTTGGTAGCGATATAATAAAAGTCTATCCATACAACATCCTCACGTGGCACGAGATTGTAAACGACGAGATTGACGGTAAGCCTATTGCAGTTACATTCTGTCCACTCTGTGGGAGTGCTATTGTCTTTAATCGCACTCTGCCCGACGGAACGGTAAGTACATTCGGTGTAAGTGGTTCGCTCCTTGAGAGCAACATGATCATGTATGACCGCAAAACTGAAAACCTTTGGCAACAAAGCACCGGCGAAACTCTTGCAGGCTCATTTTATCCAGCTGAACTTACCCGCGAGTCATTCCAACTTTTAAGTCTCGGTGAAGTTCGTGAAACATACCCCAATGCACAAGTCCTAAGCGAAAACACCGGTCACAGTCGTGACTATGCACGAAACCCGTACGCAGGATATGAATCTGATGATCGTTTTGTCTTTGACCCAAGCAATCTTGATACTTCATTCGCCCCAAAGACCATCATGGCAGTCTTTCGTGATGGAGACACCACCTTTGCTTCGCCATGGCTTACACTTCGCGAAGCAGGATCACTTGAGCGCGAACATAATGGCACAAGATACACACTCACGGTCACTGACGGAGGTGAACTCACTATCACAGACAGTAGTGGCGACTCGCACCCTTTCTACTTCGAGATGTGGTTTAGCGTTGCCGTACAACACGGTACCGATTTAGTAGTTTTAAAATGAAATAGTATGTCAGATCAAGCTGTCTGCGATCTCTGCAAGAAAACATTTGGTGATTTAGGAAAACCATGTGAGCACTGGTGTGGCGAAGATTTGGCAACTGACGAAACAGAGACAACACATGAAAAACAAACTGACACTTAAAAACATTCTTGGAGCACTTTGGATCATCGCCATTTTAGGTGTCATTTATTATTACGTCACCATTGGAAAGTACCCCAAAATTGGCACACCGTTTCTAAAGTTAGTTACTAATACTAGAGGGTCGATTGCTCCGCAAACTGTCGTGGCGATAGCTTGAGTGCGGAGTGTCATCGGCGATGATTGTAGTAGTTAATCGTTTGATACACAGCAGCGACAAGTTCACCAAGCGTGGTGAACCGATTCGGGTCACCTAAGTCCAGCTTAAATCCTTTATAAAAGGATTCCTGATAGCCATTCTCTCTACGAGAGCTGTCCACTCATTGGATCTTTTATATCACTTCGTTCGTAAAAGTTCTCAATGAGTCTTGCGAATATGCCCCCGGCATATTCTCACCCAGGGGCAACCAGGATGGAACTGTCTTTAGCCAGGCAAAAGAGATTGGTATGCGCTACATCGAACCTTGGGAATATGAATTCAAGCCTGGTCAAAATGGTGCTGATGGTAAATGGGATGTGATCTTCGAAGATTTCAATACTTGGGCAGATACGTTACCGTAAAAGAGGTATTGGTTTCATCGATATTTTTAACTCAGTATGTTACTTTTACATAAACTATGAAGAGAATAAAAAGCGGATTTGTTGAGATATCTGTTTTGGTTGGTTTTGCGATTGTTGTCGTAGTTATTGCAATTGCATATTTTTCACACAAAGAAAATTTGGTATCGAAAGATCCCCGCAATGAAATTCCTGTTGAATCAGTGGACCGTGCTCCGCGATCAGATGAGCAGGAAAATCGAACACCAGAACAAAAACCAACAGAGGAGAGTACACAACCTACCGTTGTCACATCAGCAGTCACTGCTACAGCATCATCTACCGCTTCAAAACCTAACCCAGTGCCAGCATCACCAGTTGAAGCACCTTCAGGCGTACGTTTGATTTCTTCAGCCTCGTGTGGGGGTTCTACTTGTTACACACTTGGTGTTACGTGCGAGGGTCTCACTGAGAAACAAATTATGCTTCAGGCGACATCACCAGAAAGCCCGAAGGGAGCTGTAGTGCTCGGTACAGGTGGGCATAGTAATGTTCTCTATAGTCGTCAATCAACAGAGCAACAACAGACAGTAAAAACACTTGTTGATAATAATTTTGAGGTGTTTGAGCTATATTGGAAAAGTGGTTGGCCTTCAGCAGCGGACGATGCTGGTTTTAGAAAAGCAATGTGTGGTTATGCTCAAGCTGTTCAGTGGATTGCGTCGAGTAAAGCTAAACAGCCACAAACAATGTGTGCACAAGGGAATAGTGCGGGCGGGTTTGCTATTGGATATGGCCTTTCGTCGTATGGCCTTGAAAGTGTTTTAGATATGGTCATTTTGAGTGGTGGCCCACCAACAAGTCGTCTTGATGTTTCTTGCTTTGGAAGTACAAACTCAGCGCTTCAGGGGGCTGTCTGGTCACTTGATATTGTAGGTAGGCAGATTGTTGATGTTGCGATGGGGTGGTCGCGGACGGGAAGTTATTGTAGAAAAGGAGGCCCAAGTTCAGTGGATCGCGTGAAGATACTTCAAGACACAAGCCTTGTTTCTCCTACTGAGACCCGAGATTACTCTTTCCCAAAGACAAAAGTTAATTTTGTGAATTCGGAAACTGACTATGCAAACGCCACAGGGAAGCTTTACTATGATGTTATTACAACTGCAAAGGCGTGGTACCAGATTTCTGGGGATGAACACGGTGTTGATCAAACAGCGAATGGTGCTAAAAAGATTCGTGATCTATTTTTGACTGAATGTGTCGCTCAATAACATGAAGTACCTACGGATAGTTTTAATTGTTGTCATTCTCGTTTCACTCGGCGCTATCGGAGTTGATTATGTAACTAAAAGTAAAATGCCCGCGCGCAGTGATGTGGTAGAGGATAAGCGGGAGTCTCCCGAAAGTGAATTTCTAGATGTTACAAAAACAAGTACCAGCTCTGGATCGTCAGGTCTGCTCGCGAATACTAGTACAAATAAAATGCCAACCGCTCTTTCATCGTGGTCATCATATTTAAGTACTTCAGGAAATTACACAAGTTCACCATGGGCAGGAACGATTCGCAACAGAATCAGTGAAACAGAACCGGCAAATGTGTTGCTTCGTACAAATATTCTCCTGGTGGAAAGTCAGGGGCTTGAGTCTGCGCGGCAGCAAAGTGAAGTTGATGCGTACATGAAAGCATTCCTTGCGGATGGGGGAACGTCGTGGCAAGAAAGTATGTATTCACGCACGATTGATTTAATTAATGAGCAGAAAAAATCTTCAAAAACTTTTTCGTGGCAAATTGGAAACGAGATCAACAGTATTCATTTTAAGGACGCATTTAATACATGGAGTGCTGCAAATCCTACAAAAAAACTGGCTGGTGATCCGATCATCCCATATTTTGTGGAGTACTATTTAGCACCAAGTATTGAGGGAATTCATCGTGCCGAAGCAGAAATGGGTGTAGATGTCCCGGTGGCACTGGGCTCGATTGCCGGTGCATATAATCCAAACAATAGAAAATGGCTTGATGATATTCTTTCATACAAGATTATGGGTACCTATGCGCCAACCCTCGCTGGTAAAAAAGTTTCGGAGATTATCGAAATAATTACAATCCACTATCTTGTGTCCAGCGACGATGATTGGGAAAACTCACTCAATGGTATTTGGGATAAATGGGTCGGTGTAGGAAGTGTTCGCGGTCTCTGGTCTACCGAGGAACTAGGAAAAAAAGCAGGAAGTGGCGGAGAAGGTGCCGGGGTTGCGGCGCGCGTGTTTGCTCGCTATAACTCGTGGTGGATAAAAAAAGGGATCGATTCAGAGAAAGGACTCGTGAGTTTTTGGGGGCCTGAAATTTTTGGACCGGCAGGCAATACCACAAATGGAAACTATTCGCTTGGACTAATAAATGATTTTTTGGGAAATAAAAATGGAAAGATAATAGACTTATCGAGCTCACTTAAGTTTGGAGAATTGTCAGGCTCTTATGAAGCATATCTTTTTGGAAATACGCTTTCTCCGGACAAGGCACTCATGATCATTTTTCCTCGTCGTGATTCTTCAATAACGCTTTCCTCAGTCTCTTTTCAAATTCCTGGGTGGGATGGTGGTGTATCAGCATCTGCACACAGGCTCTCAACTTCTGGAGATGAAGTAAACACTTTGTCGGTGGATCAGTCGACAGAGCTTTACTCTCTAATTTTTCAGCCCCAACTTTCACTTCAGGCCGTGGGAAACAATATTCCTGTCTACATGGTTTTACTAACGAGGAACTAATTTGGATAGATACGTTACTGTGATGAAAGGTCACTGTTCTGTCGGTGAGACCCCTTCTCAAAATGTTTCTCAATAGAATAACGTAAAAGAAAAGCCTGAAAATAATATTTTCAGGCTTTAAACATTCTCCGATTCAGGGATTCAGGTCCGGTCAGTGCGCACCACTCTTTGCCTGACTGTTGCCAGTTTAAGCATTTCGAGCAATCTGATGTAGACCCAACCGAGATCGAACTCATACCACTTCACGGAGAGTTTTGCTGAAACAGGATCAGTGTGATGGTTGTTGTGTAACTCTTCACCGCCAATCCAGATTCCCCAGGGAAGGATATTGGCCGAACGATCTTTTATCTCAGCGTTTCGATAACAAAGTAAACGCTTGAATAAAGGCCAGTGACCCAAACCATTGATCACTCCTGCCGCCCAAAAAGGTATCCAGAGCACTTGTAATACCCAGATCAAAATACCGATCATTCCAAAGAGGATACAGTTTAAGAGAAGTAATATGCCAACCCCCAGAAAAGGCATGAGACCACGGCGATTGCTGTAAAGCTTTCGTTCCAGTCGATCCTTGGGAGTGCCGTGCCCATACCGCATGAGTAAGTTAGGTTCTTTGGCTGCTTGGTAGTATCGTTCGACCCCAAAAAACACGATTCGCCATAGACCATACACCTGCGGGCTATGTGGATCTTCCGGACCGTCGTCTTTGGAGTGGTGCTTGCGGTGAATCGATACCCACTCCTTGACATTCATGCTGGTGGTAAACCATCCCCAAAAACGAAAGAAGTGTGTGACAGCTGGATGTAGATCAAGTGCTCGGTGAGCTTGTGATCGGTGGTAGTAAATCGTTACCGTAATGATGGTGGTGTGTGTCATTGCGAGCAAATAGAGCACGTATCCCCATAAGGGTAGCGGGAAGACACCAAAGAGTATGATTTCTGGAAAAGAGTACATAGCGTCCTCCTGTGGTTTAAGTGAAGAATGAAAAGAGCTCCTGTGTCTGAGTATAGCAAAGTACTCGGATATGAAAAAACATTTGCAGCTTCATCTTTTGCGTTTATAATGGCGCGACCACCAAGGAGGATTGGGTGAGTGGTTTAAACCAACGGTTTACTAAACCGTCGGCTGGTAAAACGGCCCGTGAGTTCGAATCTCACATCCTCCGC
>DZBU01000016.1 GCA_022730015.1 Candidatus Elulimicrobium sp.
ATGCCTGAAGAAATAGCGACGGAAATGGGGGTTGAGGTAGAGAAAATCTACCAGATCGAAAAGATCTCACAAGATACCATTTCGCTTGAGCTTCCGGTTGGTGACGATGACGATCGTTCTCGACTTTCTGACTTCATCTCTGACGATAAAATCGTTTCACCAGATCAGGAGGTGGCGCACAGTATCTTGACCGACCAGATCACCGAAATTCTCGACACACTGTCTGATAAGGAACGTAAGATCCTTGAGATGCGCCATGGACTGCTCGATGGGACGTACCACACTCTCGAGGAGGTGGGTAAGGAGTTTGGCGTGACTCGCGAACGTATCCGTCAGATAGAAGCAAAAGCGTTGGAGAAGATTCGACAACATGAAAAGGCCCGCAGACTAAAATCGTACTAAGGTACGATTTTATACACTGGATTCTCCCTGGAAAGGTCGAACCCAGTGTTTGCGGACACACTGAAATTATAGTCATGACTACACCACTCCTTAATTTCAGGGCACGGAAACTGAAGTCATGCTAGTAAAGAAAAAGGCCGGCCCGAGGGGCAAAAAGCGTAAAAGAAAACCATCCCTGTGGATGGTTTTCTAGCTTTTTGAGACGGAGCCATGTTTTTAATTCCTTTCCTAGAATTAAAAACGGGCGAGTCCGGGGAGGAAGCTCTTAGTATAAATCCCTGCAAGGCAGGGATTTTACTTAGCGAGACTTGACCCGGCCTTTTTCGGTTCTATTTCGCTCGTAAGAACTTGTGAAGTATTTGCCTCAATCCCTGTCTTGAAATGATACCGATCGGTCGTCCTTCCTCATCGATAACGGGGATACGGGCGCGCTCGTTAGTGATCGCGGTTGCAATGATAGACATGAGGTTATCTTGTAGGGTAAGCGCTGAGTAATCGCGAGACATGAATTCAGAGACTGGTAGATCCTTCACGATATCAATCGAGTCAATGAAGGCGTCGTCTGTCGAAAAGTGTCGCATAACCTCGTTGCCATTGAGAATATCTGGCACGAGCGCGGCAAGGAGGTCAGTCACTGTTACTTCACCGGTAAGTTCGCCATCTTCACCGCTCACGAGTAAGGTGTTTGTGTGTTGATTCATCATTGCCTCGAGAGCAACCGCAAAGGTGTCGTCTTCTGAGATAATGACTGCTGGTTTTACAATGTCTTTAACCTGCATACGCTCACATTCTACACCTAGGTTAAGCGGATGTCACCTGGGTAGATTTTCGTTAGATAGCTCCTCTTTAAGGGCAATGTACAGCTTTGGTGTGATGAGTTGCTGCTCGTACAGCTCGGTAAGGATATGGTCTTCAACCCGCTGCAGACCGTAGGTAGCAAGGTTGTGTGATAGTTTTTCGTAACGTTCCGGATATTTTTCTGCGAGATCGTTCATTTTCTTCTCCGACTGTTCTTTGAATGTGGTGTATAGCTCAAGTACATGGGTGAGTGCCTCTGGAGTAAAGATATGCTCTGCTGAAGAGCTGTTAATGGTGTTTAGTTCCTTGAGCACTTTGCGGGAGATAATGGTTTGAGCTCGATAGTAGAGGTACAGGTTTTCTACTCTCTCTTCCTCGGTCTCTCGCTTGTATAGTCGGCGAACCCGGTTGGCGAGATGTTCGAAGATGTCCTTACGATCAGAGTGAGCAGACATATTGGGAGCAAGGTTGCCACTTTCTACTGATTCCAACTGAATCTGGAGTTTGCCCATCAGTCGACGGAAGACCGCTTCGCTCACTTCATTGTAGTGGAAGAGCTCTTTGAGGTGTTTCTTTTCGATGCCAATTGCGTACATGCGAATGACACGTAATGCCAGGGCTTTCGTGTTTTCTTGGGCGAGTTTCTGACATGCCGAATGGTATTTATCTTTATGGAAGGTGAGAAGGGCGGTGGCGATGTTTGATTTAACGTACCCACGCTCTTCATAGTGATGAATACGATCTTGTACTTCGTGGTGCACAAGAGCACGTGCCTCTTCAGCCTCAATGGTTTCAAGTTCGGTCAGTTCATCCAACTTTAGTCTACGCATAACCTTTTGAATGGTTGTTGCTTTCACAAAAAGAGTGGCGGCAATACAGCCGACGGTAAGGACAAGGAGAAACTCTTTCGGCGTGAGGGGAAGTGTCCAGAATTCAAAGGCCAGATCATCAGGAATAAGGAGTACCATCGTGACCGCCAACGCTCCGCGAAGGGAACCCCAGGAGAGCAAGTGTTGCCATGAAGTTGGTATCTTGGTTTCTTGTGGTGAGACGGTGTTAAAGACAGTGACCACTGGGTAGATAGAGATAGCTCGGGCGATCGCAACGATAAAAATGGTAAGAACGACGACCAGTATCATCGTGGCATCGAGAGTAGGGATCTGCACAAATAGAATACCGATCAAGATAAAAATGAGGGAGTTTGCCAGGAAGGCCAATTGCCCCCAGAATTTCTCGACGAATTCCTCAGCTTGTGGATGGATTTTACTTCTTCCGTAATTACCCATGAGCAGTGCCGCTACAGTTGTCGCAATGATCGGTGAGAGATAGAAATGGAAACCGCCAAATACGAGGTGGTGCGATACGATCTCGGTGAGAATAAAGGTGATGTGAGCGAGTACGAGAGTGAGAGTAATGCTCGCTACTTCGTTATTTCGCGCGTACCCGATCAGTTTCGCAAAGATACCGCCGACCAGAACACCGAAGAAGACACCACCGATCATCATAGAGCTGAAACTGACCAAACCTTCCAGAATCGTGTCGAATCCATGGAAGCCATTAACGGCAATTTCAAGTAAGACCAAGAATAGAGCGACAGCGGTTGCGTCATTGAAAAGACTTTCCCCTTCAAAGATTAATGAAAGACGTCGTGGCGCACCATATTCCTTAAACAGAGCGAGAACTGCTACCGGGTCGGTGGCAGAGATCAGAGCGCCAAAAAGAAGGGTGACAATGAAGGGTACGGAGAACCCAAGTAACTGGAGCAGGAAGTAAAGTGCTCCACCGATAATAACAGATGAAACCAAAAGACCGATTATAGCAAGAACCAGAATGATCGGAGTGTCCTCTACCATTCTGCGAACATTTATGTTGTAAGCGGATTCAAAAATGAGTGTCGGGAGCAGGATATAAAACAGAAGTTGCGGAGTGAGGTTGAATTCACCAATGAAGGAGAAGGGTTGTAAGTAGCTGAGTGCGCCAAGGACGATACCGATAAGTACCAAGAAAACGGTATGCGGTAGTTTAACCTTTTTTATAATGAGTAGAGAAAGGCTAGAGATCCCCAGCATGAGGAAGATGGCCAAGGTTGATCCGATTGATAACATATTGAATTAAATTATTACAAGCCCAGAATATACGCCTGTCCAAAGGGTATTGCAAGAGTATTTATGCAGGGTTCAGAATCTTGGTATACTGGACTGATATGGGTAAATATTTGGGTGATACAGCCGTGTTCAGTGCGGCATATGCTGCACTGAATGCTGCACAAAAAGAGGCTGTAGACACGATTGAGGGGTCAGTCATGGTTGTTGCTGGACCAGGTACAGGGAAGACACAGGTACTTACGCTACGCATTGCAAATATTCTCCTTAAGACCGACACTCCGCCAGACGGAATTCTAGCGCTTACATTTACAGAATCAGGAGCAAAAGCGATGCGAGAACGGTTGTATAAGTACGTTGGATCGGCCGCCTATCAGGTGCCGATATTTACTTTTCATGGTTTTGCGCAGCTACTCATTGCACAATACCCAGATGCGTACGAACGAGTGATAGGCGGCCGCCCAGCTGGTGATCTTGAAAAAATATCCATCATCGAAGCGATTCTTAACGATGGTCAGATCAAACTGCTTCGACCAATGGGTGATCCGTCATACTACGTAACACACTTGCTCCGAATTATCGGTCAGTTGAAACAGGAGTACATTACCCCTGATGTATTGGTTGGGATCATTAAATCTCAGGAGGCCGTATTAACTGAAACAGAGCAGTATCATGAAAAGGGCGCCCATAAAGGTAAGGTACGTAGTGAGTACAGCAAACTTGAAAAGTCGATCGAAAAGAATCGTGAACTTTTGTATGTGTACCGTCGTTATGAAGCACTCCTCGATGATCAGAATCTTTACGACTTTGAAGACATGATCGTAGAGACGGTAATAGCGCTCAAAAAAAATGAAGACATGCTTCGTGACCTACAAGAACGATACCTCTACATCATGGCTGATGAACATCAGGATGTAAATGGTTCTCAAAATAAGATTCTTGAACTGCTTGCTTCATTTCACGATACCCCGAATATCTTTGCGGTAGGTGATGAAAAACAGGCAATTTATCGTTTTCAGGGCGCATCGCTTGAGAATTTTCTTTACTTTACGGAGCAATTCAAGGGAACAAAAGTTATTACGCTTACTGAAAATTATCGTTCGGGACAAACGATTCTTGATGCCGCGCATAGTTTGGTAGAGGTGGCCGAAGGCCCGCTGCAGAAGCTTCGCATTCCGCTCATAGCAAAAGCAGTTGATGTATCGACACTTACTCGTCGATCCTTTTCACATCAAGCTGTTGAAGATGAATGGATAGTACAAGCTGTCCAGGCTGAGATTGAACGAGGAGTACCTGCGTACGAAGTGGCGGTGATCGTTCGAACCAATCGTGAGGTAGAAGTATTAGCTACTGCCTTACGAAAGGTTGGTTTGTCAGTGACCGCTTCTGCAGATGGAGACGTGTTGCGTCATCCAGTCACGCAGGCCGTACGCGCACTCATTGATGCGGTCATCACTGATAAAAGTGAACAGGCGCTTTTTGCTGTATTGCATGGGACCTATTGGGGTATTGCCGCTGATGATCTGCTGCGAGTGCTCAGTGCACGCTCATATGAGCGCAGTTTAACAAAATTACTTTCTAGTAAGGAAGCATTGCAAGATCTCGGAATCGTTCAGCCAGAGCTGTTACTGAGGGTCCATGAAGTATTCAGTGAAGCTCGCGTGCGTGAAGTACACGAAGCGCCCCATCGAGTGCTTGAATATATGCTTCAGGCTAGTGGCTTTCTTGATCATCTGATGGTCCATGATCCGTTTGAAGGAACTCGAGTGGTGCGAAGATTATATGATGAAATTGAAGAGTTGGTCTTACGTGATGGAATTGGGAGTTTGCGTGAGGTGAGTGAGGTATTTAAGACTCGTCTTGCATACGGATTGCCGCTGAATGCTCCGTATATTGCTACGAGCATAGAATCTGTCCAGGTGATGACTGCACATAAAGCAAAGGGACTAGAATTTGAAACTGTCTTTATTCCACATCTCATCGATAGTGCTTGGAGTGGTGCAACAAAAAAACGATACTTTACTATCCCACTTAAACAACACGAAGAGATAGATGGAAATGAGTTCATTGAAGACGAGCGACGGTTGTTGTACGTAGCAATGACGCGTGCCAAGCGAAATTTACATATCTCGTCAGCAGAGAAAAATGCTGAAGGAAGAGAGTTACTTCCCGGTCGGCTACTTGAAGAGATCAACCCAGAATTCATTGAGCTGATCTCAACCAAAAAAGATGAAGATACCTTTGATCCAATTACGGCGCTAACCAGGTCAGAGGCCAGTGTTTCGCTGGATTCTGAGCTCTTGAAACAGTCTCTATCAGAACGCGGTTTTTCTGCTACGTCACTCAATAATTATCTGCGTAGTCCCTGGGACTATTTTTATCGAAACGTACTTCGTGTTCCTGAGACTCAACCAACGCACATGCAGTACGGTACAGCTGCCCATAATACTTTGCAGTACTTAACGACACAACATACGAGAGAAGGAGTGCTCCCATCTATATCTTTGCTCAAAAAGAAGCTAGAACAAGAGTTAAATAGATTGCCGCTGTCTGCTGAGGAATACACTCGTCTGCTTGAAAAGGGTCTGGCTGATATTACTCGGTATCAGGAACATCTCGCAGCGACCTTACCAAAGGTTACTAAAGAGGAATTTTCAGTGCGGGTCATGCTCCAAACGGGTATCGAAGATTTGCCGGAATTGCCACTTACCGGCAAGCTCGATCGGCTTGATCTAGGAGAAGATGGATGTGTTACCCGCGTGGTCGATTATAAGACTGGAACACCAAAGACTCGTAATGTTATTGAGGGTAATACGAAGGATGCTGATGGCAGCTACAAACGGCAGTTAGTATTTTACGCTTTACTGCTTAGTCTTTATGGGGATGAGCGGTATCGCTGTCGAGAAGGAGTTTTGTCCTTTGTACAAGCTGATGCTCGAGGTTTGATTCGAGAAGAGGTCTTCAACATTACTGAAGAGGAGATCGAGGCCCTCAAAGCAACAATAATTACTGCCGCGCGAAACATCATTTCAGGAACTTTCATCAAGGAACCATGCGATGAGAAGATTTGTGATCATTGTCATCTGGTAAAACGGTGGCAGGAAAATTAAGTTTAAAAAAGAGATGCACGTCGTGCATCTCTTTTTTAAATCTTTCCATCATTCCTTACTCGAGAACTGGTACCCCTTGCTCATTTGTGGGAGTTTCTCCCGTTGTTGCTGTTGATGGATCAAAACTGCCATCGAGCTGGTCAACTAGATTTTTCACAATACCTTTAACAACTGAATACGATTGAGCACCACTGATCACTGCCTGCTGATTCCCAACGATAAGGATGGTATGTGGTGTTGCACGAGCTCCTGCATTGAATCCGTCTTCAATATCTTGCAGAACTTTTTCTTCAGTCTGCTTACTGCCAGTACAAGCCAAGAAATCATTCTTATTCACGCCAGCCTGCTCGGCAAACTCAGGAAGTTTCGTGATATTGGTTGCTTCATCAATATCGTGTGAGTCATAGAGAGCGTCAGAGAATTTCCAAAAAGCATCGTCACCACCAAGTTCTCCGACACAGAGCGCCGCTTCAGATAGTTTCGGAGCGTTTGGATGTAGGTCGGCCAGTGGAAACTGCCGATAAACCCAAGCGACTTTTCCAGTCACGCCGTACTCATCCATGATTTGCTTCATTGTGGCGTGGTATTGCTTACAGAATGGGCAGTCATAATCAGAATATTCGATCATTAGGATCGGGGCATTTGGGTTGCCTCGAATATAATCAGCCTCGGTGATAGCGCGTGGTGATTCCTTGGTGCTCTGTGTTGTTTCTGTATCAGTGGCTGTTACGGGAACAGGTGCGGCATTGTTTTTATTAGTAAAAAATATGGCGATCGCGATCATCGCAAAGCCACAAATAATGGCAATTGGAATGGCCGGGGAGGTTTGTTGGGTTGATGGTTCCATACAACTCAGTTTCTTATTCGTAATAAAAAAAGTATAGCATACGTGTTTCTCTGTCATGCTATACTTTTCACGTATGGAATGGATAGATGTGATCATCTTAGGGCTAGTGCAGGGTATTACCGAATTTCTCCCGATTTCTTCCTCGGGACATTTGGTCATCGTTCGAGACTTTCTTGCTATTGATGACCTGAATGGTTTAGCTTTTGATGCTGTTTTGCATTTTGCGACGACGGCTGCGGTCATGGTGTATTTTCGCGCAGATATCTGGAATCTCATCCAGGTGGCATTACGAAAACTTGGCCGATTACCGGTTAATGAGAAAGATATTACTTTACTCTACGCTTTGATCATTGGTACGATTCCCGCTGCAATTTTGGGAGTGTTGCTCGAATCATACATTTCAGAGAATTTCCGATCGTCCATTATTGTTGCAGCCGTTTTGTTTCTTACCGCCTTCTTTTTTATGTACACGGAGTGGAGGTATTATCTGCAACCCGCACACGGTGAACTCACTTTGAAACGGGGATTGCTGGTCGGTTTATTTCAGGCGCTTGCTTTACTTCCGGGGATGTCTCGTTCTGGATCAACGATTGCGGGAGGTATGTTGCTCGGAATGACTCGCTACGAAGCCTCTCGTTTTTCTTTTTTACTCGCTATACCGATAACGCTCGGAGCTGGCAGTAAGATGGCGCTCGATCTCCTCAAACAAGATGGTGGTGTAGTGAATTGGACAATGCTACTCGTTGGATCGATCATAGCGTTTGTAACAGCACTCATCGTCATACACTTCTTTCTTCGCTTCATTAAGAAATATACTTTATGGCCGTTCGTGTGGTACAGCGTCATTCTTTCAGGAATGGTGGCATACGTGCATTTCCTTACGTAAAAAGCCCACAAGGAGCGTTTTTTAAAAGAGTAGTGAATGGGTCATTGCGACTTCTTGTTTTTCTTCCCAGTGAGCGATGTTGAGTACGACCTCGCGATTCCTGGTGCCGTCTTTGAATTTCACATGACCATGCTTGCGGGCGTATTCAAAAACTTCTTTGGTTACTCGCACATCTTGCTCGCAATATTTTTTGATATCCCTGATATTGCCTTCTTTCCACCAGCGTACAGCTTGCAGTCCATCGGCTGATTTCTTGGCGCCGACGGTAGCTTGGGCGACGCTGTCAAGACGGAGGCGGCGACCGAGAGAGTTCTTGATGTCTTCAAGAAGGTCAATGCTTTTTATCTGGGTGAGGTCACCGGGGTAGTATTTGTTGAGGAGAGGAATATCGAAATGGTTGCTGTTGTAGCCGACGAGTGCGTCGGCTTTTTCGATGATCGGCCAGAGCTGGTCGATCTCATCGACCGTGACGGTAGTGTATTTGTCGGTCTCGCTGTCGTAGGCGGTAGCGACGGAGATGTCGAGTGCGGTCGGGTCGCTCGAGCCAACTTCTTGAAAGATGTTTTGAGTTTCAAGGTCAAAAACTACGTAACGCATGGGGGAGATTGTAGCATAATCTAATGCGTAAAGGTGGCCGAATGTTCATTCAGACTCGGGCCGTCCGACCTAATTTTTAAGGAGTGCCTGCACGACTATAAAAATGGAAGTGCTCTTGTGGTACGGGCCGCTCGGCCAAGTCTTACCCCTTGCTAGAATGAACATTCGGCCACCTCAGGTACAGCAACATATGCGATGCGAATAATGTTAAAAAGACGACATATTGGTCGTATTGAGCACTTCCCCTAAGAATATTGCGCGTAGCGCGTGCGAAAAATGACCAATATGTCGTCTTTTACTCCACATCCAAGAAATTCATCAGCTCGCCGAGAGAGCCGGTGCGTTCTTCGCTGGTGAAAAGATTCTTCATGGTAAGAATGCCAGATTGCACCTCTTGTTCTCCGATTACCACGACAAATTTACAGCTTTTTTCGCTGGCGCTCCCAATCTTCTTACCAATCTTTTTTGTGCCAATGTCAGCCGCTACCTTGTGTCCGGCTTTTCGAATGTGCATAGCCACTTGTTCTGCGTATAGATTTTGTTCAGCTTCCATCGGGATGACCATCACGTGTGGTGCAGTGGTGCGGATATATTCCGGAATGAGGTGGTGGGTCTCAAGGAAGTCGCGCATGGTGACGTCTCCCATGCCAAAACCAACGCCTGAAATAGCATCGCCACTAAACATACTGGTGAGATTGTCATAGCGACCACCACCGAGCATAGAACGATTATTGTCTGGATGAAGATCTACTAGTTCAAATATCATACCTGTGTAGTAATCAAAACCGCGGGCAATGGTGCGATCGATCCTGGCGTTGGTGATTCCTAGTGACTGTAATCCCTCGAGGAGTTGGTTGGTACCTGACCCGTCTTCAATTATTTTGATAACGTTGTCTGCCAGTGACTCGTCGCTGAGGATCTCGATCAATCCGGAGCGGTATTCTTCGGCGCTGATCTTTTTCTTACGGTCTGTCAGGCGAGTGATGGTAGCTACTATTTCGGGGTCAGTGATACCAATCGCAGCGTATAGTGCAGCCATCTCTTGGCGATTATTGATCAATACCTCAAACAGGTCTGCCGTAGCACCAAAATCAATGAGCGTTTGGTGTGCTAGGGCGACGATTTCTATGTCTGCTGTCACGTCATCTGCGCCATAAAGATCACAGTTCAACTGCCAGTGTTCGCGTAGGCGGCCACGCTGTGGGCGCTCATAACGAAAAAGATTAGGAATTGAATACCAGCGTAGGGGAAAGGTGAGATCATGGCGCGCCCCGGCCACCATACGAGCGACGGTGGGGGTCATTTCTGGACGCAGAGTGACCTCACGATCACCACGATCAATAAAGGTGTAGGTCTGCTCGTTGACCATCTCTTCGTTCTCAGCACCTTTGGCTTTGTAGAGATCGGATGGCTCAAGAATAGAGGCATCATAGCGCTCAAAGCCAAAGCTTTCTGCAGCTTTAGCCCAGGTTTGGAAAATGTAGCGCTGAATCGCCATGTCTTCCGGATAGAAATCACGCACGCCCTTATAGGAATCAGTGGATAGTTTTTTATCGGTCATAAAAAGATTGTAGGGGAGACAATAAGGATTAGCAAGCTACTCAGTAAAATTAGTAACACGACCAAGTGTCGCCAAGCGAGCATCCATTGCCTTTTGGATGGTGGCTTGCAGGCCGCGTGGATCGGGCATTCCTGTTGATTTGAAATTACTTTCTTGGGAACCGGCAGTCTGTGCATTGATGGTGCCGAAATTGAGTAGGGTAGGGATTATCCCTTGAACATAAAATTCAATATCCTGCAGTCGTTCCAAACGGAACATGCTGACATTTCGGTTGAAGAAATGGACCTGGTCAATAAGTATGATACGACGATCAGTGATTATCCATAGATCGAGATAGTAGTGAGTCCAAACGGTAAAGGCTGCCATCAAAGTGAGGGTCGACCATGCTGCGACACCGAAAGTGATGAGTTTTGTGTAGTGAACAATGCCGAGATCTACGTTCAGCAATTTATGAGGGAAGAGAGCAAATAAAAAGAGAATGAAGAAGGGAATAAGCAGCATGAGAAATAGCCCGAACAATTCGGTGACGATCATAAACCAGTGCTTTCTAACTACGGTAAGGACTTCTTCTCCTGGTTCAAGTTGTATTTTCTCGTAGAGCATAGATTAAATAATAAGAGCCATGATGCCCATAACGATAAGTAAGGGGATTGTGATCGAAAAATATAGAATGAGTGTGTACAAGGTGACTTTTGTATCGCTCCCATAGGTTTTCCAGTGATAGTAGAAAATAGCGCTAAAGCTTGCGTATGCACCGAGTACAAAATAAAACACTAACATGACCAGTGTGTGGATCGGGAGGTCAATAGTTTGGAATTGGCTCAAATCTAGCATTTTTTATTGTAACACTAAGACGGAATATCGTTCGACCCCGTATTGATCTTTGTGAGTAGTAACCATGAAACCGCTAGACGTAGCGATTGTTTGTATGTCACCTGATTGTTCTGGTTCATGTTCGACCCAGAGTTGTCCGCCTTTAGTGAGATGTTCAGGAGCTTTCGTGATGATGGCAGTGATGATCTCGAGGCCTTTTTCACCACCGTAGAGTGCAATGTATGGTTCGTGTTTTTTCACTGACTCATCAGCACGATCTAGGTTTGTGTCGATGTAAGGAGGATTGGTTAGTATGAAATCGTACCGTCCGGGTATGTTTGAAAACAGGTTGGTATGGAAAATGTTAGTGCGATCGAGATCGATATTATTTTCAAGTAGATTTAATTTGATAGTAGGAAGATGATCTTTGTCGATCTCACCAAAATCGACCAAGGCAGACGGGGTGGCTTTTGCAACAGCAATTCCAACACACCCACTTCCTGCACAAAGATCAAGAATATGAATCGGCTTGCTCTCGTCTAGGCCAAGTGGAAGCGTCGCGCCGTCTCGAATGGTGCTGATTGCTTCTTCGGTCCAATATTCTGTTTCCGGACGAGGAACCAGTGGTTTGGAATCAAGGTGGATCTTGCAGTTTAAAAAAGGAGTCCAGCCGATGAGGTAGGCCAGTGGTTCGCCGAGTGCGAGACGCCTACAGTCGGCGAAAAAAGCTTCACTTTTTTCGCCGCCATACTTTTCCTTCAGTAACCACTCTATTTCCTGATTTTCCATATAGGTAAATCTATTATGCAACCCCTTGCATAGCTAGTCAATGTCTTACGAGTTAGCTTACTAATCATTCCGAATTAGGGCGTTTGATATTTTTCTCTGTTATACTGAAAGTTCTTTATGGCAAGACCTTGCATGCTCGAGATCAAGAACCTTACGAAAGTGTACGGCTCTGGCAAAGACCAAATGCTAGCGGTTGATAATATCTCTCTCACCGTAGAGCGAGGGAGTTTTTTTGGTCTCTTGGGTCCCAATGGTGCCGGTAAAAGTACGACCATTCATTGTATTACTGGCATTGCTCAGCCTACATGCGGACAGATCCTTGTGGATGGGGTGGATGTGGTAGAGGATTATAAATCAGCCCGGACGAAGGTCGGCCTCTCGCCACAGGAGTTCAATGTGAACATCTTTAATACTCCGGAACAGCTCATGGATTACACGGGTGGATACTACGGTCTCCGGAAAGAAGAGCGCAAAGAACGTATCGATAAATTGATTGAGCGGTTTGATCTCGAAAAACATCGAAAAGTACTATTTCAGAAACTTTCTGGTGGTCTCAAACGGCGTACTATGCTTGGTCGCGCGCTCGTACATCAGCCCGATCTACTCATCCTCGACGAACCAACCGCTGGAGTGGATGTCGAACAGCGGCGCGACTTGTGGGAATATTTGAAGGAGCTTAACGCTCAAGGAAAGACTATTATCCTCACTTCGCACTACCTTGAAGAAGTTGAGTATCTATGTAATGAGATCGCCATCATCAATCATGGTCGCATTGTTGCTGAGGGGACCAAGGAGGAGTTCTTGCGTGGGGGAAAGAGTATCGAGGAGCGATATCTTGAAATCACGAGAAAAGAGAAGGTTAATACCAATGAGCTAGTATGAACTGGGTTGGACTCTACACGTTGCTGCGAAGGGAAGTTGAACGCACGTTCTCAGTGGTCATTCAGACATTGGTCGCTCCAGCTGTCTCAGCTGCACTGTACCTTTTTATTTTTGGAACGGTCATTGGTTCGCGGATTGGTGATTTTGCAGGAGTGCCTTTTATCACGTTTGTCTTTCCGGGCGTACTCCTTTTATCAATTGTTAATGCTTCGTTTGCGAGTGCTTCCTCCGGGCTCTATTTTATGCGTTTCTCACGATCGATCGAAGAACTTTTGATTGCACCACTTTCATATTTTGAAATGCTGGTTGGATTTGTGGGGAGTGCAATCGTGCGGGCACTCATTGTGGGTGGCCTGATAGTGATTGTCGGCATGCTGTTTGGAGCGATCACACTTGTCTCTCCGCTCGCTTTTATTTTCTATGTGGCAGCGATCGCCGCTATCTTTGCTTTACTTGGTATCATTGTGGCGCTCTGGGCGGAAAACTTTGAACAGCTTCAGGTTTTAAATACTTTTGTCATTACACCGCTTACGTATCTCGGCGGCATCTTTTACTCGATCACTTTTTTGCCACCATTAGCGGTGAATATCACGCAGCTTAATCCATTTTTCTATTTCGCCGATGGGATTCGTAGTAGTATGATCGGCTACAGTGAAGCGAATACAGTGGTCGGCCTAGTTGTTATCATAGGATTGGTGATCAGTTTGAGTGTTTTGGTCGGTATACTTTTTAAGCGAGGATGGAAGATACGTGCTTAAATTTTTACGTGAGGGGAGGCAAATTAGTCTCACAATACACATGCTAAAAATAAAAAAGCACTTTTGGCTGCTATTATTTACAAAGTATGAAAAAGAACACCAAATTGTATGAGACCGCAGCTGCGCTTTTAGAGACAGGAAAAGGTATTTTAGCGGCAGATGAGAGCGATTCAACAGCCGGCAAGCGACTTTCGATGGTCCATCTTCCCAATGAACCAGAGCACCGTCGTAATTTCCGTGAGTTGCTTTTTACTGCCCCCGATATAGAGAAATATATCTCTGGCGTGATTCTCTATGATTCTACTCTGCGCGAGGCCACCAAAGAGAGTATTCCGTTTGCTGACGTACTTACTGCGCGAGGAATCGTGCCTGGTATCAAAGTCGACTTAGGGACAAAAGATCTTGAGGGGTTCAAAGGTGAGGTGGTGTCACAGGGACTTGATAATCTGGCTGAACGGTTTGCTGAATACTATGACTTGGGGGCTCGATTTGCTAAATGGCGAGCTGTCATTACAATCGATGACGAGGAAACTCCGACCGATGCGGCTATCAAGATGAACTGCATCATGTTAGCTCGTTACGCGCAGATCGCTCAAGCGTCTAATATTGTGCCGATTGTTGAACCAGAGGTGATCCATGAGGGTGATCATTCGCTCGAGCGAGCAGAGATGGTAACCACGCGGACATTGCAGATCCTGTTCCAGACACTGATCGAGTATAAAGTTGATCTAGCTGGTCTCATACTTAAATCATCTATGGTGCTAGCTGGTAATGCTCATTCAGAGCAGACCACGCCAGAAGAAGTCGCGAATGCAACACTCCGTACCTTCCACATGAGTGTGCCGCACACCTGCGCGGGGATTGTCTTTCTTTCTGGTGGACAGACACCAGAACGCTCAACCGATAATCTTAACGCTATCGCCAAGCTCGGTGAGCAACCATGGCCGATTACGTATTCTTACTCACGAGCGATCGAAGAGCCAATGCTGAAGGCTTGGGGAGGAAAACCTGAAAACGAAGAGGCTGCTAAGGAAGCACTTCGTGCTACCTGTGAACGAAACAGTCTGGCAAGCTTAGGAAAGCTCTAGTCTTTCTGGTCTAGGAAATTTCAGAGTCAGGTATATCTTGGAGATATAAAAAAACCGGCCCCAGAGGGGCCGGTTTTTTGTTTATTTCTTCTGCTTGTATACGGTGTGCTTCTTGGCTACTGGATTGAATTTCTTAGCCTCATACTTCTGACTCGGATTCTTCTTGTTCTTGTTGTTATACCGAGTGTAATATACGTGACCTTTTCCAACGCCTTTTTCATCGCCGACCGATACGAGTTTGATAAGTAAATCCTGTGACATAGTGGCGAGATTCTAGCAAAAGAGATGGAAAAGGTCAAATTGTCAAATTGTTTATCTGTAGTCAACAGTTTGTACACCATCCACAACGTAAACCCAAAGTAGTGCGTGATATGATGGAGCCAAGCTAGCCATCTACTTCGTGTAGATATGAGTTAGTTGCTAATTTTGTCATGCGCGTCTTAACTTTTGGTTGGGAATTTCCGCCAGAAAAAAATGGTGGCTTGGGCGTTGCCTGTTATGGTCTTACCCGAGAACTTTTGCAAACCGGTGTGGAGGTCATTTTTGTGCTACCAAAGACACAAGAGACACGTGGCGACGCCCGTTTTTTATTTGCCGATCAGGAACGACGAGTAAAGATCTTGCATACTGACGTCTCATTACGGCCATACCAGCAAGCCAGTAGCACTATTGATGTGATTGTTGGATACGATAAGCAGGGGAATCCAATTATTCGTTCACGTACCATTATTGAGGAAGCACATCGTTTCGCGCATCAAGCCGCAGTTATTGCTCGCGAAGAAAAATTTGATGTCATTCACGCGCACGATTGGACCTCATATCTGGCTGGAGTAGCAGCAAAAATTGCGAGTGGTAAACCACTCATCTTGCATGTACACGCCACTTCATTTGATCAAGCTGCCGGAGACAATGTCGATCCAGCTATCTATAAGATCGAGCGAGAGTGTTTTGCTCTTGCTGATAGGGTGGTTACGGTGAGCGAGTACACAAAAAATATTGTGGTTACGAAACATGCGGTACCACCTGAGAAAGTAGAAGTTGTATACAACGGTTGCGATACACACGAACCGCCTCGACTGCCACAAACCCTCACCGAACTCAAGCAGCAGGGTAAAAAGATCGTGCTCTATCACGGACGTATCAGTATCCAAAAAGGAGTCGACAACTTTGTTCGGGCGGCTCGTCGAGTTGTCGATGTTGACCCAGATGTGATCTTTGTGATTTCAGGCTGGGGTGACATGACCAATCAGATCATCGAGCAGGTCGGAGCACTTCAGTTATCTGAGCACGTACGATTCGCTGGTCCACTTTGGGAAGAGGAACGAGATCGTATGTACCAAAGTGCCGACTTGGTGGTAATGCCTTCTGTGTCAGAGCCATTTGGCCTCGTACCACTCGAAGCACTGCAACACGGCACTCCTGCGATCATTAGTAAACAATCAGGTGTGGCTGAGGTGCTCTCTCATGTACTCAAGGTAGATTTCTGGGATACTGATGAAATGGCGAATCAAATACTTTCGAGTTTGCGTTATCCAGTCATTCGTCAACAAATGGTAAAGGAAGGAAAGTGGCAACTGCAGACACTGTCGTGGAGACAAGCAGCGGATAAGGTCCAACGCATTTATCAGAATCTGGTACAATACGTTACACCATAGGTTATGCTCACGGTCTGTCCTTATTTTCATGTTCATCAACCATATCGCGTAAAGCGGTATCGAGTATTTGATATTGGTAACGACACTGAATATTTTAATGATAATAGCGAGACCGATCTCAACAATCGAAAGATAGTCCAGAAAGTCGCTGAAAAGTCTTACCGTCCAACCAATAGAATTCTAAAGGAGCTACTTGATAAACATCCAGAATTTCATTTCAATCTTTCTTTTTCTGGAACTGTACTCGATCAATTTGAAGCCTACGCTCCAGATGTGCTTGAATCATTCCAAGAATTAGTAGCAACGGGAAGAGTAGAAATATTGGCAGACACGTACCATCACTCACTAGCTTTTTTCTATTCCGTACCCGAATTCGAACGACAGGTGAAGCAACACGAAAAGCGCATCAAACAACTTTTTGGAGTAAAGCCACGGGTTTTTCGTAACACCGAACTTTCATATCGTAACGATCTTGCGAAATGGTGTGAGGATAATGGATACCTCGGTATTATGGCAGAAGGGTGGGATAAGTATCTGGGCTGGCGCAGTCCAAATTATCTCTATCGTCCAGCTGGCTGTTCCAAGATCAAGGTACTGCTTAAGAACTATAAACTCTCTGATGACATTGCGTTTCGGTTTGGTAACAAGGCATGGGAAAGCTATCCGCTTCGGGCTGAGACGTACGCTGATTGGATCCACGCACATCATGGTGATGGACAGACGGTCAACTTGTTCATGGACTACGAAAGTTTCGGTGAGCATCAGTGGGAGGATACTGGTATTTTCAATTTTTTACGTGCCTTTCCAGAGATGATCATGCGGCATCCAGACACCAGCTTCAAGACTGCTACGCAAACAGTCGAATCATATGATGCTGCTGGCGAGTATGATGTCCCACATGTGTTGACCTGGGCTGACACTGATCGTGACCTCACTGCGTGGACAGGTAACGACATTCAACGTGACGCAATTGCTGCAACCTACCGCCTAGAAGAAGATGTCATGAAGACCAAGAAAAAGGATCTTATTGAAACGTGGCGTAAGCTACAGACATCAGATCATTTTTATTACATGTGTACCAAGTGGTCTAACGACGGTGATGTTCACGCATACTTCAGTCCGTACCAATCCCCATATGATGCATATATTGCCTTTATGAATGCGCTCAGTGATTTACAATTACGAGTAAAGCACGCGATAACTGAACAAGAAGAAAAAGAAGCGACAAAACAAGTTGCAAAAAAGATGATTTGCGAAGAGTGTGTGCAGAGAAAGGAAGAGGAAACTGCGTTGGTCACAAAAGCTGAATCTAAACCAAGACAAATGGTTGAGCCAGCTGCCAAAGAAGCAACAGAACCAATGGATAGGTTCCAGCATTGGTGGCAAAAAATAACTGGATCCGTTCGTTCTTTACTAGACCTCACGAAGAGGAGATAAGTTCTTAAAAAGTATGCAAACAAAGCAAGAAAAAATGAAGCACACAACGAAAGTTGTTGCGAAGAAGGTCATCACCAAAAAAGTTGCCCAAAAAGCACCAGCGGTAAAAAAAGCTGTCGTAAAAAAGGTGGTTAAAAAATCTCCAGTGCAAAAAAATACCAAGAAGGATCTTGTATATGCACCAGACCAGCAATCATTTTGGGTGTCCAACGGACAGATTCTCAACAGCCTACTTGCTTTGCGAGATGCGCTCGATGAGATGCAGGATGAGGTGTATTCCTATCACGCTGGCAAAGCACACAACGACTTTGCAAAATGGGTTGATGATGTGCTTGCAGACAATGCTTGTGCTGTTGAGCTCGAAAAAGCAAAGACTCCAAAAGCTGCCAAGACTGTTGTTGCTAAGCATCTTAAGTCTTATCTTGTTTAGATCATATGGCTCGCGCAGTCACTATTGGTAATGGTAATCTCCTCGTTGGACTCGATGCGCGTGGTCAGGTGCGTGACCTATATTTTCCCTTTGTTGGTGAAGCCAATCACGTCAGCGGCGCGAGTGGAAATTTTGTCCATCGAATCGGAGTGTATGCAGATGATCGTGTTTCGTGGCTTGATGATCCAGAGTGGAAGATCACTGCTGGGCTAGAAGAAGGAACCTGCATTGGATCATTATTTGCTGAAAACCAAGCACTTGGTATTACGCTCTCGAGTAAGGATGCAGTGCACAACGAACATGATATATTTTTACGTCATTTTACCGTTCACAACCACCGAAGTGAAAAACGAACGATCAAACTCTTTTTGGCACAACAATTTCGCATTCTTGAATCGCGACGAGGTGATACCGGTTTTTACGATCCGCGGGTGAATGCAATCATTCACTACAAAGGAGACACGACAATTTTAGTAAATGCAAAAAGCGGCAAGCATTCATTTCAAGAATACAACATAGGGCTTTTTGGTATCGAAGGGAGGGAAGGCACCTATCTCGATGCTGTTGATGGTGTACTTGAAAAAAATCCAATCGAACACGGTTCAGTTGATTCAGTGCTTGGACTTACCTTTTCTATTCCTGCAAATTCTTCCGCCGATGCGCACTACTGGATCATTTGCGGATCATCTATACCAGAGGTGCACACGCTCGATGAGCTGGTTATAAAGGAAGAGCCAGAACGACTCATCGCTTCAACTGAGGCATACTGGCACGCTTGGCT
>DZBU01000017.1 GCA_022730015.1 Candidatus Elulimicrobium sp.
TACTAAACCGTCGGCTGGTAAAACGGCCCGTGAGTTCGAATCTCACATCCTCCGCCCGCATAAAATACCGCCTAGGCGGTTATTTTATTGGGCGGAGGATGAGGAAAAGGCCGGGAGCGAAGCTCCCGGCCTTTTCGGGGAAAAACTAAATAACTATTGACAAAACGTTATTTTAATTCATAATAAGAGCATTCAGTTCTTTGGGAGGTTTATATTATGGCGATCAACATGGTCGTAATGGTTGTGGTCATCTGCATTCTTGCAGTCTTGCTGACATTCATGTTGGCAGTCGTTGCGTATCAGATGAAGTTGATTCATCAGTTACAAGAACTGGTCGCTACCGATCCGCTTACAGGGCTGCTGAATCGGAGAGCCTTCATCCGTGCTCTTGGTCGGATGATGGATCTTCTTTCAGTTGAAAATGAACATCGTCAACATTCCCTCGATTCATTGTCAGTCTTCTTTATCGATCTTGATCATTTCAAGCAGATCAACGATAGGTATGGTCATGCAATTGGCGATGAAGTACTCAAAGCGGTTGCTGCTGCCGTCCGAATGACGTTGCGAGAAAGTGATCTCGTGTGTCGCTGGGGCGGGGAAGAGATCGTGGTAGCATTGCCGAATCTCCGCATCAACGAGGCGGCGAAAGTTGCTGAGAAGTTGCGTCAAACCATCGCTCGTCTCACTTTTTGTACCGAAGAACTAAAGGTGACGACAAGTATTGGTATCACGGCCACGCAGAAATTTGTGCCGTATGAAAAGCTCATCGCTTCTGCCGACAAGGCTGTGTATGAAGCGAAGTCATGCGGCCGAGATCAAGTGGTGATCAACTAATGGTTCAGTGCAATTTTTGAAGTCACAGGCGAATGGTATCCATTCGCCTGTTTTTATACCAAAAAGTAAGCAACAGTGACTTGCGGGAGATGGATATGATGCTATACTCACAAATGCAAACGAGTTGCATTAATTTTTTAAATAATATGGTAATTGAAGCAATCGGAGCCGCTTTACTCATCACACTTATTTCGGTTGTTGGAGTAGCAGTTTTTGGACATGATAAGCGACTGTTGGGACTTGAACGATATGTCGTTCCTGTGGCGGTGGGAGTTTTTTTGAGCTTGGTGCTCAATGAGCTTATTCCCGAAACCATCGAGGCTTCCGCGCAGTGGGGGGCTTTTGTGGTCATGGTTGGTTTCGTTTCATTTTATATTGTCGCTAATCAGCTGCACCAACATTACCACCGACAGGAAACTGAGGATTGTGATCGAAAGGGAGCGGCCATGTTGCTGCTTATCGGCGATGCGATCCATAATTTTACCGACGGTATTGTGCTCGGAGCAGCTTTTCTGATTGATCCAGCGATCGGTTTTGCTACAGCGATTGGTTTAGCGTTACATGAGATACCACAGGAGATTGTTGAGTTCGGCGTGCTTATTCGAGCGGGATATACGCGAACTCGTGCGGTCATGCTCAATTTACTTTCTGCCAGTACCGTCGTGCTCGGAACGATAGTTGTTCTGATCCTTTCTGCACACATTGCAGAGTATGTATGGATACTCGTTGGTCTGGCCGCTGGCAACCTACTCTTTCTGGCAGCGAGTGACCTTTTGCCACGGATCCACGGCAATCTCCCGCATTACCACAGTATTTGGTACAGTGCGTTTTCGATACTACTTGGTTTCATGATCATGACGCTGGTGCTTATTTGGTCGCACAGTGTGACTCCGCATGCCTACGAAGAGGGGCAGAAGTCTGAAGTGGGGCACTGATCTAGTGCGCAAGTGCTAGACAACGTAGTCTAATGTGTGGTGGTAGATGCGGCACTAACGCCTCTTTGGCAGCGCGCAAGGTTGCTCCAGTGGTGACCACGTCATCAATTAAGATGACTTGCAGACAAGACGCTGGTAGTGTCATTTGCCCAGTATAAGTGAAAGCATTTTTAATGTTGTGCTCTCTTGTTTGTCGATCGAGCCGCACCTGTGGTGTGGTTTCTCGCGTTCTCTTAAGAAGATTCGCATGAGTATGCGGTTGCAGTTGCGCTGCTTCAAGTACTGAAATGACTTGATTGTGTCCTCGCTCCCGAAGCCGTTTGCTTCCTAGTGGAATAGGGACAAACGCTGTGTGTTGAAGTTGTGGTTCACTCCAGCGCATGAGTAGGGATCCTAGTAGTTGAGCGGCGTGAGGATTATGATGAAACTTGTTTTCCTTGATCGCAGTTTGGACAAGAGAGTCTTTATAGTGAGAAAGAAAGACAATATTTTTGTATGTATTTGGTTGGTAGCGAGTAGACCATTCTTGTTTCGTTGCTGTTTTTAAGCGCTGATGATCAGCGCTTGCTGGGAAAAGAAGCTCAAGGAGCACTGTGAGTAACTCTCGCATAAATTGTAGTATACAAAATTCTTCATGCTAGAATATGAACAAACATGAATCTTATCAACAATATCCTTTCATCTTTTCATCACAGCGACTCATCGAATGGTGTGCTCGGTATTGATATTGGTTCTTCTTCAATGAAAGTGATCGAATTGCAAGATCGAAAAGGTGTGGTGACACTCAGTACTTATGGGGAAGTGCAGCTTGGTCCGTACGCTGGAAAGCAGATTGGAGAATCCGTCACTCTGAATCCAAAACAGGAACAAGAAGCGCTTGTTGATGTCATTCGAGAGTCAGCGATTAAGGCGAGAAGTGCAGTTTTTGCTATGCCACTGTCTTCTAGCTTTGTGACCAACGTCAGTCTTGAAGCTGATGCTGATGCCGATCTTGCATCGCTGGTTCGAATTGAGGCACGAAAAGTGATCCCCGCCTCACTTAGTGAAGTGACCTTAGATTGGGCCGAAGTAGAAGCTGCAAAAAACCCGAAGGGGGAGGCGGGCGCCGACCGCCGTGACATCCTGATTGCTGCAATCCAGAATTCAGCGCTCGAACGATTTAAAGTCCTCATGCAGTTTGTTGGTATTGAACAGCCACCCACCGAGATTGAATGCTTCAGCGCTATTCGTAGTTTGTACAATAGTGAGGAACCAGATATTGCAGTGATCGATATTGGTGCAGTATCTACAAAGCTGTACATTGCTCGTAAGGGTCTATTGATGCGAATGTATCGTATTAGGGCAGGTGGCTCAATCGCTACAAAACGAATATCAGAAGTGCTTGAGATTGGCTTTGATAAAGCCGAAGAAATGAAGTATGCCGCTGACAAGCAAGACGCAAGATTTGCCGATCTAAAGCGAGCTCATCATAGTAGTTACGATCGCGCCTTTCGTGAATTTAATCAGGTCCTTCGTGAGTACGAACAAAAAACTGCTACAAAATTTGCGGCTGTTTATCTTTCTGGCGGTGGGGCGCTGTTTCCAGGAACAGATACATACTTGAAGGAATCACTGGGACGAGAAGTTATTTTGGTGAATCCATTTTCAAAAGTGGCATACCCGGCTTTTATGGAGGACACGATGCGGGCCATCGGACCGTCATTTACTGTTGCACTAGGAGCAGCGTTACGCGTCTTCGAGTAATGTTTCCACAGCAAAGGATACTCTCAATGTGGAGAGAGGAAGTATAATGTTTCATATGCCAGATCCTTCAAATAATTCGTTCATCCCAAAACGCGGACCAGCGGCGCATGGTAAACGTGGACCAGCTTCACGACGCGTGTACGTATTTACGCTCATTAGCTACGTGCTTCTCTTTGCTACTTTATTGGCATCAGCTGGCATGTATCTGTATACAAGACATCTCAATAACCAGCTCGATAGTGAGATAGTTGCTTTCAATAAAGAGATAAACAGTTTTAGTGAGGAAAGTATGCAGAAGGTTCTCGCCTTCAACAATCGATTGAAACAAGCAAGTACTCGACTCAATAGCAGTATTTCAATGGTTTCGATCTTTCAGGCTCTTGAAGCAGCGACAATCGACACGGTGTTGATTGAAAGCCTCTCCCTGGAAAGAAAAGCCGATGAAAAATACATTTTGACGGCTTCTATTCAAACAGACTCATTTGATTCCACAATCTTCCAGCGAGGTGAGTTTCAGAGAGATCAAACAATCGACCAAGTGACGATATCTGGACTTGAGGCGGGTGCAGCTACTGAGGGTGAAACTAGTGATGAATCACTGGTTTCCTTCACTGCCGTGCTCGATATCCCTGTTTCATCAGTACCGTATCGATCAACTCCTCAGGCTAGTAATGCAATTATTATTCAGAATCCTGTCATTCAAAACGACGAACCGACTGATGTCTCTACCACGACGAGTGAAGCCCGATTCATCATTAACGAGGAAACTATATGATACCAAAAGGTCTTTTCACACAAATTCTAGCTGTCATCGTATCGATCGGGATAATCTTTACGTACATTAAACCGGCATTTACTGAAGTTGAGTTCATCCAAAACGATATAGCACTGTATCAGAGAGAGCGAAATAGTGTCCTAGCGGTTAATTCACAGCTTTCCTCGCTGGTCGCTGAAATGCAGAGCGTATCGGTAGATGAGCAAAAGCGCCTGCTTGCGTACATGCCTGACACGATCGACGAATTATACATCTCACGAGATCTACTTTTGATCACGCAGCAAGCAGGCGTGCTCTATAAGGATGTTAAATATATCAGTGATGAAGACCCAAGTAGTTCTCGCCAAGAGGTGAGTGAAATGCCCGCAGATGGGCCGACCGCTCACAGATTTACACTTTCGGTAGAGGGTACGTATGAGCAAACTAAGAATATGTTCGATCTCATTGCTCGTAACAACTACCCGCTAGAAATTCATGGTGCAAAAATCAGCCAAATCGAGGGAGGATTTCTGGGTGTAGATCTAGATTTGGTGACGTATTCCTTCAATGCTGACATTACTAGCGAAGAAAACACTTTCTAAGTATGGGTAAAACAACCACAAATTTCGTCGTCATTCTTGGGTTCATTACAGTAGCCTTTGCTGGTTATTATCTGTACACCCAGCAGGGTAGTACTGTCCTCGATACCGGAACAAACACTCAGGCAACACAAGAAATGCTTAGAAATGCCAAAGTATTCATTGGGTACGGAGTGACATTACGAGAAGTTGATTTGGACATCGCGTTTTTTGAAGATGAGCGTTTCCGATCGTTGAATGCATACACGACCCCGATCATTGAACAGCCAGTTGGCCGAGCAAATCCGTTCTCGGAAACTGCAGCCTTCAGATCTGCCCCTGATTCATTTTGATGTCTATGGATCCACTACAAGCACTCAAGGAGCGTGGTGAGGTAAACGACACGTTTATTGCTGAAGCAGAACGCATTATTAGTGAAACCGGAAAGCCGTTCGATGCTGTTTTTATTGAGCTAGGATTGGATAAGAAAGAGGTCAGAGATTTTATCGCTGAGTACTATCAAGTCCCTGCTTTTGTGATCCCTGAAGGTTTTTCAGTGAAACAAGAAGTACTTAATTACATCTCTGAATCTGCAGCTGATCACTATCGAGCAATCCCGCTCTTGATCGAGGATGAGGTGCTGATGGTTGGTGCTAACGATCCAGATAATCTCCAGATGCGCGAGGCGCTAAACTTCATTAGTACCAATCACAACCTTCCGTACCGACTGGTCTACATGCTCGATGAAGACATCGCGCGTGTGTTGCAGTTTTATTCAAACCTTGAGGGTGACGTTGGTGATGCGCTTGAAACTCTTGAATCAGAACTCGACAAAGAAATCGCTGCCAGTCTCGAAGAGTCTTCAACTGAAACCAAACAATCCTACGAACACATTGAAGAGGATGCTCCCGTAACAAAGATCGTAGCGACTATCCTGCGGTATGCTGTTGACGGCAGTGCTTCTGACATTCACATCGAACCGACACCAACCAATGTCGGGGTCAGATTTCGTGTCGATGGGTCACTCGCGCGAAGTTTGACGCTTCCTAAAAATGTACACATGGCAGTGGTAGCCCGCGTCAAGATTCTTTCTTCGATGCGACTTGATGAGCGTCGGAAGCCTCAAGACGGTCGTTTTTCTGCTACGTTTGATGATCGAAAGATTGATTTTCGTGTCTCTGTCTTGCCGACCAGTCATGGAGAAAAGGTAGTGATGCGTATTCTTGATACCAGTAAAGGCGTCCGTACTTTGGAAGAAAGTGGTATTTCCAGTCATAACATCGGCATTATCAAACGCGTGGTACAGGAGCCATATGGCATTATCTTGATCTCTGGTCCAACTGGTTCGGGTAAATCAACGACGCTGCGTGGAATGATCCAAGAAGTCGATCGGGAAACCAAAAACGTTATGTCACTCGAGGATCCGGTGGAATACAATCTTGAAAACGTAAGTCAATCGCAGGTCAGGCCAGAGATCGGCTATACGTTTGCGCGCGGTCTTCGTTCGGCGCTTCGTCAAGACCCGGACATCATCATGGTAGGAGAGATCCGTGATACCGAGACGGCACAGCTAGCGATCCAAGCGGCGCTTACTGGTCACTTGGTGCTTTCAACTATTCACACCAACAATGCGATCGGTGTTATACCACGTTTGATCGATATGGGAATCGATCCCTACCTCATTGCTCCAACACTCAAAATGACCATTTCACAACGTTTGGCTCGCACTCTTTGTAAAGGAACCGGACGTGAAGAACCGGTTGATCCTGGCACATTGGTCCGTATCAATAGTGCCTTTAGATCACTTCCAAAAAAGTTTCATGACCGCATACCAGAAAATCGCACTATTCTGCACCCAGAACCAACACCAGGTTGTATGACTGGCTATAGTGGCCGAACGGCAGTGACCGAAGTACTTGAGATTGATAATGAAATGCAAGAACTCATTCTTAAGGGTGCTTCAGAGGAAGAATTTTTCCATGCCGCACGAAAGAAGGGATTTGTTGCTATTCAGGAGGATGCGATCATTAAAGCACTCAAACACGAGATTCCATTTGAGGAAATGAATGTCTTTAATACCAAGATTGGTATGGATGATGTTGAGAACGTAGATTATGAAACTGCTGTCGATAACCTTACAGACATAGAGGTCTCGGAAGCTATAATGGGTAGTGATGAAACTGCTTCTCATTGACGATGATGTATTTTTGCGTGACATGTATGCGAAAAAGTTTGCTGACGGTGGTCATCAAGTAGCGGTGGCTGAGGGTGCGACCATCGCACTCTCAATGATCAATCGAAGCCCAGACTTTGATGTTATCTTATTAGACATGATCATGCCAGGAATGACAGGAATCGAGCTCATTCGGTCAATCAAACGTGATTTTCCACAGTGTAAGGCAAAGTGCGTGGTATTATCAAATCAGGGTCAAGAAGAAGATATTAAAGAAGCAAAAGTCGCAGGAGCGGAGGGGTATATTATCAAGGCAGAATCGGTTCCCAGTGCCGTAGTGAAGAAAGTTGAGGCACTTATTAATAAATAGCATATGGCAGTAGACTACAAGCGAGAATTAAACGTACTCATTGAACTCATTTTGCAGGAGCAAGCTTCCGACCTACACTTTTCAGTGGGTGCTCATCCACTGATTCGTGTTTCAGGTACGCTGATACCGCTCCTTAAAAAACCGATTCTAACCGGCTCAGATGTTGCAGCGTTTGCGAAGGTCTTGATGCGCAATGATCAGTACGAACGATATCTTAATTTTTCTGAAATAGACTTTTCCTATGAAAATACTGAGGGAGTTCGTTTTCGAGGAAATGCTTTCTACCAGCGTGGTCACATGGGTATCGCGCTCCGTCTCATTCCGAACGTCATCCGTGATTTTAATGAATTGAATTTACCCCCGATCCTTGAGAGTTTCACCCAACGTTCCCAAGGATTTTTTCTCTGTGTGGGTCCGGTTGGGCAGGGTAAGTCAACCACACTCGCAGCAATGGTTAACCTCATCAACCAAACTCGAGCCGAACACATCGTGACCATTGAAGATCCGATCGAGTACGTCTATCAAGAGCAAAAAGCACTCATTGATCAACGAGAGGTCGGTATCGATACCAAAAACTTTGAGACAGCCCTAACCGCGGCTCTTCGCCAGGACGTAGACGTGATCTTGGTTGGTGAGATGCGTAATACCGAAACCATCGCGGCGGCGGTAACGGCAGCTGAAACAGGACACTTAGTCTATTCCACGCTCCATACCAACGATGCTGCGCAAACCATCAACCGTATTGTTGACTCGTTTCCGCCAACTCAGCAAGATCAGGTTCGTGTCCAGCTCGCAAGTTCACTCATTGCTATTTTCTCACAACGACTCATTCCACACATTGCGGGTGGTCTTGTGCCAGCATACGAACTACTCATTAATAACACTGCGGTCAGTAACCTCATTCGAGAGAATCGTATTCACGAAATTCCATCAGTCATTGAGACTGGGTTGGAACAGGGAATGATCGATATGAATCGATCGTTAGCTCGTCTCGTTCAAAATGGTGACATCACGGTCGAGAACGCGTTTACCTATGCGGTGAATCCAAAAGGTCTTGAGCGACTTATTTAATCAACAGTACTATGCTTTTCAATTACAAGGCAATCGATCAATCCAATATTCAGCGCGAAGGAACGGTAGAAGCGCCAACCATTGATGCGGCGATCTCAGCGGTACAAAAACGAGGGTACACCCTAGTTTCGATCGACGAAGCAGTCAGATCGGGTTCGCTTGCTGATCTTCTGCATATTGAATTTTCTTTCTTTCAATCTGTTTCAAACAAAGAGGTGGTTATTCTATCTCGTCAGATCTCAACGCTTTTTCAAGCGCAGGTTTCGCCACTTCGTATTTTTCGATTGCTTTCTGCTGAGGTAGAGAACCCCCAACTTAAACTAGCGATGAATCAGATCGTTGAAGATTTGCAGGCTGGTAGTTCTATTTCACGTGCACTGGCTGCTCATCCTGATATCTTTTCTTCCTTTTACGTAAACCTCGTTCGTTCTGGTGAGGAATCCGGTTCGCTTGAAAAAGCGTTTGATTATCTGGCAGATTACCTCGATCGACAGTACGAAGTAGTATCAAAGGCACGAAATGCGTTGGTGTACCCAGCGTTCGTAATTGCTGTTTTTATTGCGGTGATGGGTCTGATGCTTACCTTGGTAATCCCGAGTATTGCTAAGATCCTTACGGATGCTGGTCAAGAACTACCGATCTACACCAGGATCGTGATTGGTATCTCCAATTTCATGGTCGACTATATTGCAGTTATTCTTATCGCGCTCGCGTCTGGAGCAATCGGACTATGGCGCTTTAGTAAAACCGGAGTAGGGAAGCGAACAATCGATGAATTTATCATTTCCGTCCCATATTTAGGTGACCTGCAGCGAAAGCTACTCTTGACTCGTATCTGTGACAACTTGGCGACCATGTTAGGGAACGGTGTATCGATGATTCAAGCGCTCGAGGTAACAGCGGACGTGGTGGATAATACAGTCTATAAGGAGATCATTGAACTTTCATTGACTGAGGTGAAGGGGGGACGTTCCTTCGCTGATGCGATTGCTGAGTACCCAGAGATTCCAGGTGTGCTGGCGCAAATGGCTAAGGTAGGTGAAGAGACAGGAAGTTTGGCGTCGATCTTGACTACGCTTGCTAATTTCTACCGACGGGAGGTGAATAATGCCGTCGACACACTGATTGGGCTGATTGAGCCAGCAATGATTGTGATGCTTGGTTTGGGGGTTGGAGTGCTCCTGGCATCGGTGTTGATGCCGATCTACAATCTATCGAGCGCGTTCTAAAGTTTAGGAAGTCTGAATTACTCAAACTGACAAAGTGGTGATGCTCAGTACGATGCGCGCTAGAAATGCGCACTCGTCTTAAGGGGCGAAAAAACAATGGTCTTTGACCATTGTTTTTTCGCCACTTTTCCCCACCCACCCGTTTGAAAGTGGTTTGAGGTCGTATAATAGAAGAAGCTACGTACAACGTAGACAAATCAACTTTCAGATACTCAGCTGATATCTGAAAGAGATATTTATAGAATTAAAATAATTCATTTTATGAAAAAGACCCTACAGCGAGGTTTCACCCTCATCGAACTCCTCGTCGTGATTGCTATTATCGGTATCTTGGCAGCGGTGGTACTTGCTTCTCTTAACGACGCTCGAGATGGTGGTAAGGACGCTTCGGCTAAAGGTTCAATGACTAGCGTTAGAAACCAAGCTGAATTGTTTTATAACAATAATTCATACGTTTACACAAACGTTTGTGCAGACGCTGATGTTGCTGCGTTGGTTACCGCAGCTGGAACTGCTTCAGGTGGAGCAACCGACTGTGATTCTGGTACGCAAGCATATGCAGCAGAAGTTACCCTTACAACTGGTGATTTCTTCTGTGTAGACAGTACTGGTTTTGCTGGTGTACAGGCTGCAACTAAAGGTGGAACGCTGACAGTGTGTAACTAATACTCATTTAGTAAAGCAACAAAAAACCACCCAAGGGTGGTTTTTTGTTGCTTAGATAGGAAAAAGTGTGACTATATTGAAAATAAGTAGGATTTTGCTTTAGGCAAAATCCTACCCAGTGAGTAAATCGACGCTTGTTCATCTGGGCAAGGTATACTGTACGTACCAGTATGTATTCACTCGAACTGCTTTTGGTGCCGACATCATGGCTCACTGTAATCGCTTTTGGCTTTGGTGTCATTATTGGTAGTTTTCTTAATGTGTACATCTATCGCTTCCACACTGGGAAGTCATTGGCCGGACATTCGCATTGTTTATCGTGCGGCACCGGTCTGCGCTGGTACGAGTTGTTCCCACTGGTTTCGTACGTACTGTTGCGCGGCCGGTGCCGCACCTGTGGCTGCAAAATACCCGCTCGCTATTTTCTAGTTGAATTAGCGACCGGCTTGCTCTTTGCCTTGACGCTCCTTTTGTCTCTGGATATTTTTGCCGTACTCTTGTTCTGGTTTATCTTTTCGATACTGGTAGTGATCACGGTTTATGATCTGTACCATTTCATCATTCCGGACCGACTGACCTTTATTTTGACTGGCGTAGTCATTGTGCTCACTGTTTATCAGGTGTGCATAGAAGGAGCGGCTTGGTTGCAAGTAGGCTGGAGTGTTGCCACTGCACTGGGCGGTTCACTTTTCTTTTTCTTTCTTTGGACTATTTCCAAGGGAAGATGGATCGGTTTTGGCGATGTGAAATTGGCATTTCCACTCGGACTACTCGTTGGTCCGCAATACGTATTCTCATTTGTTGTCTTGTCATTTTGGATCGGTGCGGGAATCAGTCTTTGTCTTCTGGCGTACGTTCGTCTTAGTAGGGGAAAAGCAGGCTTACATTTACCGGGCAAAGCCCTTACAATGAAAAGTGCTGTACCGTTTGCGCCGTTTCTCGTGGCCAGCAGTCTCGTTGTTGCCTTCACACACTTCAATGTCCTTCAACTTTTTAGCTTCTACTAAGGTCACCAAAAATACTGTTTCTTCAAAACAGTCTGGTTTTGGTTTGGTTGAGCTCATGGTCAGTATCAGTGTGATGACTATTGTTTCGGCAATCATTTTGGCCCGGCAAGACGCATTTAATAGTGCGGTCTTGCTGCGCAGTCAGGCCTATGAAATTGCGCTGGCGCTTCGTGAGGTGCAGCTGAGTGCGGTGAGTGCTAGTGGAGATTCTGGTAGTTTTCGTACGGTCTATGGGGTCTACTTCACCGATGATGCAAGTCTACTCGCTGACCCCGCTAATGGCTATTTCCAGGTTTTCAAGGACGGTAACGACAATGGTTTTTATGATAGTGGCGAAGAGTACGGGCCGGTAGGTAAGCTCGACGAGCGTTTTGAGGTTCGTGAGATACGAATCGGTAGTGGCACAGAGGCTGAAGTTTCGGTAGTGTTTGTACGACCAAATTTTGACGCACTATTTTATGATGATGGAGCTGGCGGTCCAGTCGCTGAAAGTGTGGTTGAGATCGATGTTGCTCGTCGTGATTTTCCTGGAAGCGGCCCTGATGTAGTGCGTACGATCGAAATCACTTCCACCGGACAGATCGCTGTTTTAGGTTCATAGGATATGACACTACCTCACTCAAAACAATTTGGCTTTACCCTTATCGAAATGATCGTCGCGTTGGCGGTGTTTTCGGTGATTGTCACGATATCGATCGGTGCACTGCTTACTTTGATAGCGACTAATCAGCAGCTGCAGGCTGAGCAGAGTGTCATGACTAATCTTTCCTTTGCACTCGATAGTATGACGCGCGAGATCCGTACGGGGACGCGATATTTTTGTGGTGCTGGAGGCAATCGAAATGCAGCAATAGCTACGTATCAGATCTTTCAGGACAATCAAGATTTGAGTGCTATGAACGATGCTGCGAGGGACTGTTACGATGGCCGAGGAGTATTAGATGTTCAAGGCATTGCCTTCATCGAAGGTGGACAGAGTATCACCAACGCTCCCGATACGCGCATCGTGTATTTCTTCGATGAAGTTGATCACAAATTATACCGTCGTATTAATGGCGGCGTAGCACAATCGATCGTCTCTTCGGGGATCTACATCGAAAATGCTGAATTCTATGTTACGGGAAGCGAACCACTGGAAAGTGGTGAAAATACGCAAGCCGCCGTGACTATTTTTATCGAGGCTCGAGATCCTTCCGATACGACTGGTAAGCCGTACCGAATACAAACCACCATAACCCAACGTACGTTAGATATATGATCAAGCAATCTTTCAAACAGCAAGGGTTTACGTTGGTCGAAACACTGGTTTCGATCACGATATTGCTCATCATTGTAACCGGACCAATGACCATTAGTATGTCATCAGCAAAGAGTACGAATTTTGCCAGCGAGCAAGTAATTGCGTTCTTTCTGGCACAAGAAGGTGCCGAGATCGCACAAAAGGCACGAGATGAATTTTGGTTGGCAGATATTTTGAATGCTAATACGGAGTGGAATAATTTTGCTAATGATACTGCTGGGGGTTTTTTTGAAGATTGTTTCACTGCTACTGGTTGCGGTCTCGAACTGAATACGGATACGAGTGGTTCTTTAAAATCAATTGTTGATTGCGCAGTGAATAGCTGTCGGTTGTATTTTGATAGTACCGCAGAGCGTGATCGATATACGTACTCATCCGCTGGCGGAAATACGGAAACGCTATATACGAGAAAGATCTACTTTACTAAAATTTCTGATTCGGATGTAAAAGTGATTTCAGAGGTGACTTGGCGCACCGGGACGTTGCGTCAGATTCAGAAAGTTGAAGTAGAAACACATCTTTTTAATGTGTATGCTAATTAATCACCATGAATACTGCTAAAGAAACACAATCAGGTTTTGCCCTTCTCATCACGCTTATTCTCGTCAGTGTAGTACTTTCGGTCGGACTTACTATTCTCGATCTTTCAATCAAGCAAGTTCGTCTTTCGACTAACGCAAAAGAATCTGAAGTAGCGTTTCATGCCACCAATGCAGGTATGGAATGCGCGCGTTACACGAGAAGTGTAGGAGCAACTGCTATGGAAACAGGCCAATCGGTCGATGTTAATTGCTTTGGTTCTCCGGTCTTCTCAGCTGTGCCAAGCACCAATCCTGATCCTGTTCCGAGTGTTTCCGGTGATGGAGAGGCGTTTCTGTATGAGTATGACATTACTTGGGGGCCAGCAGGAACAGAACGATGTTCTCGAGTTTCAACACTCGTTGCTTCTTCGACCATCGCTGGATCGGGTATGAGTATTAATAATATGGAAGACTTGATTGTTGGCTACCCAGAAGGTAATACCAAAGCTTGTGAAGAGGGTGCACGCTGTACTGTTATTTCAGTTCGCGGCTATAACCGTGCGTGTGCCAACGTCGGCAATTACGGTACCGTAGAACGCGAAGTGCTGCTACAATTCTAGCCATGAGCAAACAGACAGACAAAGAAAGACTGCAGCAACTGCGGGAGACCGTTGCTTACCATCGTGAACGCTATCACGAGGCTGATGCGCCCGAGATCAGCGATGAGGCGTATGACGCGTTACTCAACGAATTGCGAGCGCTTGAATTGAAGATAGAAGGGAAGGTTAGCGCCGCCGACGTAGTCGGCGGCACAGTGAATGAAGCCTTTGCGAAAGTGCGGCATAGTGTCCGCCAGTGGTCGTTTGATAACGTTTTTACCGAGGAAGAACTGCGCGAATGGGACGCGCGCATAAAGCGACTCATTACAGAAGCTGATCATTCTATCTCAGAACTTTCTTACGTAGCTGAACATAAAGTTGATGGTCTCAAGTTGGTCATTGAATATGAACAAGGAGTATTCAGACGAGCTGCCACCCGCGGTGATGGGGTGATTGGTGAAAATGTTACACACACTGCTGTCACTATTGCATCTCTTCCTAAACAGCTCAAGAAACCGATTGATCTTATTTGTGTTGGTGAGGTCTGGCTCGGTGAGAAAGAATTTGAGCGTATTAATAAGGATCGTGAAAAAGTGGGTGACCCATTGTTTGCGAATCCACGTAATGCAGCGGCGGGATCTTTGCGCCAGCTTGATCCTACTGTGGCTGCTTCAAGGAAACTTTCGCTTACAGTGTACGACATCGACCATATTGAAGTACATAAGGCTGGTCTATCAGTACCAGAAACCCAGTGGGACGAGCTCCAACTTTTGGAAAAACTTGGTCTACCGACAAGCAAAGACGCAAAGCTTTGTAAAAATATTGGTGAAGTGCAAAATTTTTATACCACCTGGCTTAAGAAACGGGATACGCTTCCGCATGGTATCGATGGGGTGGTGATGAAAGTAAATAGTGTCACTCTGCAACGATTGCTCGGTTATACCGCCAAGGCCCCGCGGTTTGGTATGGCGTATAAATTCCCAGCAGTTGAAGCTACCACCCTAGTGGAAGACATTGCTCTTCAGGTTGGTCGTACTGGAGTGATAACGCCGGTGGCTCACTTGCGCCCGGTCCTGATCGATGGTTCTACTGTCTCTCGAGCTACTTTGCATAATGAGGACAATATTGCTCGGCTCGATATTAGGGTTGGCGACACGATCATCTTACGAAAGGCAGGTGACATCATTCCCGAGATACTTTCGGTGGTACTTTCGCTGCGACCAAGAAATGCTAAACCATACAAATTTCCTAAGGTAGTACCAGAGTGTGGTGGAGACGGATCAATCGAACGTGTCCCTGGGGAAGCGGCCTATCGTTGTGTATCAAAAGACTCTGGAGCGCTCCATCGTCACCGACTGTATTATTTTGTTTCTAAAGGAGCGCTTAACATCGATGGAGTTGGACCGAAGCTCATTGATCTTTTGTTGGAATACGGACTCATTTCTACCTATGCTGACCTTTTTACATTGACTGAGGGTGATCTGCGTGATCTCCCTGGTTTTAAAGAAAAGGCAGCTCAGAATGTCGTTCGGGCAGTTGAGGCAGCAAAACATGTTCCCCTCTATCGGTTGTTGGTGGGGCTTTCGATCGAAAATGTGGGAGAAGAAACGGCTCGTTTGATAGCAGACACGTTTGGTTCACTTGAAGCCATCAGACGTGCTTCTCGTGAAGAAGTGGCGGCTATTTATGGTGTCGGTGAAGTGGTAGCTGATTCACTTGTCTCGTGGTTTGCTGATCCACTTCATCAGCAAACACTCGCCGAGCTTTTGCCATACCTCACTGTAGAAAATGCCGCATCGCGTGTCAGTTCTAGTAAATTACAAGGAAAAACGTTTGTCCTCACGGGTACACTTGAGTCAATGAGTCGTGATGAAGCAAAAGATCGGATTCGTCAATTAGGGGGTAAGGTGTCGGCAAGTGTTTCTAAAAAGACTGACTATGTAGTTGTCGGTGCCGATCCCGGCAGCAAAGCAACTGAAGCACAAAAGTTAGGAATTATTATATTAGTTGAGACAGATTTCGCAAAGCTTGTTACGTAAAAAGCCTCTCTTGGGCAGTAAAGGATTAAGTGGTATGCTAAGCCGCATGAACCGGGAAGAAATTACACATTTGGCCACTCTTGCTCGCATTCGTCTTGGGGAAGAGGAGTTGGTCAATCTAGAGAAAGAACTTTCATCAATCGTGGAGTACGTGAGTGTTGTGAGTGAGATTGCTGCTGACGATGCATCTGCTGCACCGAAAGTCGGTGCTCGATTTAATATATTTCGTAAGGATGAAGTTACCAATCAGGGAGATCAGTATACGAAAGACATTCTGGCAGAAATGCCGAAGACAGAAGGTCGATATTTGGCAGTGAAGAAAATTCTAGAAATAGGAGACTAGTATGAAAAAGACTACAGTAGCTGAATTACGCGCTGCGTTCATCGCAGGCGAATACACCCCGACTGAGGCAGTTGAGGCGGCTTTGGCCGTCATTAAGGAAAAGGACGGAGAAATCCATGCTTTCCTTGACGTGTATGAAGACGCGCGCGAAGCGGCCAAAGCCGCCGACCAACTCTACAAAGAAAAAGGGAAAGACACCCCGCCACTTCTCGGCGTACCGATCGCTCTCAAAAATAATATCCTCATGAAAGGTAAGCGTACTACCGCTGCCTCAAAGATCCTCGAAAACTACACTGCCGTGTATGACGCGACGATCGTGAAGCGTCTCCTTGATGCGGGAGCGATCGTGGTTGGCGCAACCAATATGGATGAATTCGCCATGGGTGGATCAACGGAAAATTCTGCGTTTGGTCCAACTAAAAACCCTGTTGATACGGCACGTGTGCCAGGTGGTTCTTCGGGTGGTTCAGCAGCCGCTGTGGCGATGGGTGCGGTACCAGTAGCAATCGGTACTGATACTGGTGGTTCGATCCGTCAGCCAGCAAGTTACTGTGGTTTGGTCGGTTTTAAACCGACGTACGGTGCGGTCTCTCGTTATGGACTGATGGCGATGGGTTCATCGCTGGATCAGGCTGGTCCGCTCACCAACTCTGTTGCTGATGCCGAACTAGTGCATGACATCATGACAGGTATTGATGGAATGGATGCTACAACCATTACTGACGATACCTATCCAGCTGTACCACTTAAAGACACCTATACTTTTGGGGTACCGCGACATTTTTTAGCTGATGGAGTTGATGCTGAAGTTTTGAGCGCCTTTGATGCGCATATTGAAGCCTTGCGAGCCGCTGGGCACACGGTGATTGATATTGACCTGCCACTGTTTGAACAAGGGCTCGCTGCGTACTACATTGTTATGCCGGCAGAAGTCTCCTCCAACCTTGCCCGCTACGATGGCATTCGTTACGGTCTTTCGGTAGAGGCTGATGATCTGCTTGGAGTGTACGAAAAGTCTCGAGCAGAAGGATTTGGCAAAGAAGTAAAACGCCGTATCTTGCTTGGTACATACGTACTTTCGTCTGGGTACTATGACGCCTATTATGGCAAAGCTGAGTTAGTGCGGAAGAAGATGCGCCAAGAATTGGCAGAAACTTTTGAAAAAGTAGATATCATTCTGACACCAACCGCGCCGACTCCAGCCTTCAAATTGGGAGAAAAAGAAGATCCACTTGCTATGTACCGTCAAGACATCTTTACGGTACCGGTCAACCTGGCTGGGGTGCCAGCCCTTTCGTTCCCAATGGGTACTGTCGCGCAAGAAGGAAAGCAACTCCCTGTTGGAGTCCAGTACATTGGACCACTTGGTGGTGATAAACGACTATTCTCCATTGGTAAAAGGGTATACGATACAAACAAGTAGTTTTGTATGGAACCAACGATTATTCCAGGTCCAACTTCAACAACAGAAATTATTGTACCCAGTGTTTCAATTGAGGGAGGTTTACCGTTTGTGCAGTTACTCAGTAATTTAGGAACGGGGTGGTTTTCAGTGGCTGGCATTCTCGCAACCCTTGGGTGGATCTGGTCTGTGTACACTATCCTTGCGTATCTCCTAGCAATCCTGTTACTGGTTTTGTATGTGTACGCTTCAGTTCGCAAAAACCTCTACGCAGGTTTGCAAACACAGATGTTACGTGATGCCGAACGATTGTATGATGAGCAATTTCGTGGAGTGGTCCATAGTACTCGGTTGCAAGACGTGCTTACACACTCTACTTCTGAAAATCCAAACGATTGGAAGTTAGCTATCATTGAAGCCGACATCATTCTTGATGATTCTCTGAAGCAAAAAGGATATCCAGGAAATTCGCTCGGTGAACGGCTTAAAAACGTTTCGCCCCAGCAGCTTAATTCACTGCAAGATGCTTGGGAAGCTCATAAAGTTCGTAACCGAATTGCCCATGATGGATCGGATTTTATCCTGACCAAACGAATCGCTCAGGATACTATCGCACGATACCAGCGGGTTTTTACCGAGTTAGGGGTTTTGTAGGGGTTGTCAAAAGTCCAAAAATAGTGTATTTTCACACGTACCCTTTTGTGATATTTTGTGTTTCGCAATAAGATAATAATTGAATAATCATATAGCGGGGTGAGAAAGTCTGGGGGACTTTCGCAAGACCTTGCCAGCTTCTTTTGGAGTTTACGAACAAAAGAGCGACAAGGTGTACAGATCCTGTAAGGATGAGGAGAGTGACATCTTTCCCGTTCCCAAAAGGGTAGAATTAAATAACATAGCGGGGTAGAGGAGAGGTACCTCGGGAGGCTCATAACCTCCAGACCCCGGTTCGATTCCGGGCCCCGCAACAAG
>DZBU01000018.1 GCA_022730015.1 Candidatus Elulimicrobium sp.
TAGTTCGAGCACTCGAGAAGCATCGAAACTAGCAAACAAAAGCAAGTCAGAAATGACTTGCTTTTGTTGTAGTAAAAGACAACAAATCTGATATACTTCTTAATATGGTCCCACGAGATATAGCTATTCTTGAGGCTTCAAATATATATTTCAATAAGTAAACCATGACTCTACATCTAATGAAATTGCAGACGAAGCCATTCGATCAAATCAAGAGCGGAACAAAAACGATTGAGATTCGATTGAACGATGAAAAACGGCAAATGCTTAGAGTCGGGGATGCGATTGAATTTTCACTTATGTCTGACCCCGTACAGACAATCAGAACAAAAGTAATTGATCTTGAAAAGTTTTCAGCATTTAGAGAATTGTTTACGGCATACCCAGCTAAAGAATATGGGGCTGAAAATCAAGATGAATGGGAGCTTATGTACAAATACTACTCACGAGAAGACGAGACAAAGTACGGAGTAATCGCTGTTCGAGTAAAGGGATAATTTGTGTAAAAAGTGTCACTTTTGTCACTTTTGTAAAATGTAATTATGAAAAAAATTAATCGAGGAGACATTCTATGGGGTACTGAACGAGGCCGTAAAGAAGCGTCACCCTATCGTATTCATTGATGGACCGTCTGATGCACCGTTAGCTGTTGTTTTAACACATAAGAAAGACCATTTATGTAATATCGAATTGAGTAAACAATATGATAATAAAAAGTCATATTTCATAGCCCATTTGATTGAGAAAATGTACGAGTGGGTCCGTATGAAAAATCAGACAAACTTAAGCTTGACCCTAAAGACCTAGCCTTGATTGAGCAATACGTCCAAGGAACGGCGTCGATGTCATATGCTCAGTACGTGGAATATACAAACGGTGGCTGTCCAGATCATAAATAGCTCTCTAGAGAAGGCTTTATCAAATATCATGATTGAATTAATTAAAAACATTGATTGGATTGATATATCAGTTGCAACTGTTATTAGTATTATTGTTAGCGTAGTTTCTGTTCAATTAAAGTACTGCACAATTGCGAACTATGCTTCAAAAGATTCAAATTCATTCCTTTTAGAAAAGCAAAATGGATTTGGATGTAAAAAGTATTATCAGAGGGGCATCAATGATGATTATTGGTTCGAGATCAATCAAGAAAGGTTTGCAAATATGAAGGGAGCGAGGCGTGCTATTGATTAGCCAACCCTCTCGAAAAGGATTGAAACGAGTCTGAGGTGAATAGCCAAAAAGCCTTACGGTACAATGAAATCGTTTGGTTACCTCACGATTCGGCTCACAACGACATGAAGGCCCGTCCTTCGTAGTTACGTAGTTATATTCTACTTCGCAGCCAGACGCTCGTACACACCCACCAACTCAGCTCGATCGATCACGTGACGGCTCATCGCAACCTCTAGCTCAGCAATACTGGCGCCATTCTTCAAACTAAGCGCAACATCAAGTGCATACAGCTTGAAAAAGTAACGATGCGTACCGCTTGGTGGGCACGGACCACCATATCCCGCTGTGCCGAAACTAGTCACTCCTTCACGTGCGCCCAAGGGAACAGAATTAGCTGCTATTTCTTTTATTGATGGCTGAATATCCCAAACCGACCAATGCAGCCACGTACCGCCTGGCGCATCAGGATCGTCAACAATGAGTACCAGTGACTGTGCTCGTTGTGGTACAAATTCAAACGTAAGCGGCGGATTGGTATTCCGACCGTCACAGGTATAGAGAGCTGGTATCACCGACCCAGCCTTAAAAACTGAGCTTGATAGTTCCATGTGAATAGTATACGCCTCAATACCACATTTCTCTAGAACGACCGGTAGTCCGGCTTCGCCCAAGATTTTTCTAGGCGGAGTCTACACCAAGCGACAAGATCTTATTTCCCAAATATTTCACAACAGTTTTTAGCTTATATTGGTGCCTGGCACTTATTCTGGCACCTATTCCAAAACAAAAACCCGAAGCAAAATAATTAAATTCTGCTTCGGGTCGTAGAGTCAAAAATCACTACGGTTTAGAACGTCGCCGATCAGGATGGAGGCTCTTGGCAAGCATGTGTTCGGTGTTGCCAATCACATGACTACTAGAACCAACGATCAGCGGGTCTGGTCCTCGCACGACGTGTTCATCTTTATCGTCATACGGAATCGACGCCAGGAAGTGCTGCATGCAGTTCAACCGTGCGCGTTTTTTATCGTCAGATTTTACGACACTCCAGGGCGCATCCGCGGTGTCTGAGTAAAAGAACATCGCTTCCTTCGCCTCGGTGTAATCGTCCCACTTGGTAAGTGAGGCCTTGTCGATAGGAGAAAGCTTCCATTGTTTCAGCGGGTCGATCTCTCGGGCACTGAAGCGACGCAGCTGCTCTTCTCTTGTCACCGAGAACCAGTACTTGAATAACAAAATTCCACTCCGGACCAGCATTTTTTCAAATTCTGGACACTGTCGCGTGAACTCAAGATACTCATTTGCGGTGCAGAAGTTCATGACACGTTCCACACCAGCACGGTTGTACCAGGATCGATCAAAGAAGACGATCTCTCCCGCTGCGGGCAAGTGTGCAACATAGCGCTGGAAATACCACTGCGTCTTTTCACGCTCGGTCGGTGTTGCCAGTGCCACTACTCGCGCCGCCCGAGGATTCATATGTTCCATGAATCGCTTGATAGTCCCCCCTTTCCCAGCGGCATCGCGACCTTCAAACAACACAACGATCTTTCCGCCCGTTTTTTGCACCCACGTCTGCAATTTGAGTAGCTCAACCTGCAGTTCCACAATGTGGCTTTCGTAGGCTTTGACAGACATCCTTGTCTTGTAGGGATATTCCCCGCTTTCGAAGGCTTGACGAATGGCGCTCGGGTCATGGCGCATTTGCGCTAAGGTGTGACGTCTTTCAGCGCCACCTTTAGTGTCAGTTTCAACCAGCTTCACAACATCTGCACTCATCTTCAATCCTCCATCTAACGAACAAATAAGCACTCATGAATACTATTCACATGTGCACCTTTCCATACTGTGCTACTAAAATTTTGAGAAGTCAATCTTTAATCCGTCTACTATTGACGAAACCATTAAAAGTGATTAAATCTTAGGCTGGGGTTTTTCCCGGATTTTGTTCTTTAAACCAAAAATATAAAGGGGTGTCGCATGAATGTGTTGGCAGTTGATCTGAAGTCTACAGTTATTTCCCTACTTCGTTCAAAGAGTATTTCGATATTCACCGACGAAGCGATCTTGACTACTCACAACCTCGAACAGTGGTTGAAAAGCGGTATCTACGACGCTTGTGTGATCGTCATTAAAAGAAATGGTTTTGGTCATTCCGTTGCGCGCACTTTGCGCTCCAGAGGAATCAATACTCCGATTATCGGCATTGTCGAAAGCTTTACTGACCGGTCGTGGAGCGATTATCGCGCCGCTTTCCTCGAACAAGGCGGTGACGATCTCTTGCATGACCTGAACCCCAGAGAGTTGTCTGCTTCACTGCAGGCTATCGCTCGTCGTACGCATCTCAGTACGCATGACAAGTTCGAATACCATTTTGAAAGTGCGCACTTGATTGTTGACAATCTTTCACACCAGGTGACTCTGAATGAAGTCGCGGTTGTACTCACCAAAAGAGAAATGGAAATCCTTCAATTGTTTACGAAAACACCTGGTCGTGTCATCTCAAAAGAAGCATTCCTTTCTCACATGTGTTTCAACCGCAGACCTGAGTCAAACGTGATCGTATCCCTTATCTCGAGAGTACGAATTAAGCTCAGGGCAATAAATCCTGACGCTGAAAAATTCATTAAGCCCATCATTGGAAAGGGGTACGTGTTTCAGCCACAAAACAGTCTGCATTAAATTCTCCTTAAACAAAAAACCGACCCTTGGTCGGTTTTTATTTTGTGATGCTATACTTTCTCTATGTTTATTCTAAACAATCGATACTGTTGGTGGTTAGCTGGTGGACTCATTTTTGTTGCCCTTACAGCTCTTTTTTTTATGTATACTCACGTCGGCAAAATATTGAGCACCTACGCGGTTGGCGGTTTCTTTGCTCCCCTTTCTGTTCGAGCTGACTGCATCAACGAGACCGATGAACAAGTAGAAAATAAATTCGCTCGACCACTGCGTATGAACAAAGACGGAATCACCGCTCTTCGTGAGTATTGGCACTATGCATTTTATCGGCAGTGCTTATACAACCAAGGCTATTCTTTTTTAGGTAGGCCACTTCCCTCTTCAATTTTTACAAACGGAGCTTATTCCAACGCCTTGGCTGGATTTTCTACTACTCTACCGATCGAGGGTGTTTTGCTGCACGATAACCTTCTCAATGTAGAGATGGATTACCGCTTGTACAAGAGTGAATTCACGGTTGGTACCAGCTCTTTACAGCTTGCATTTTACACTTCATTTGATGATGTACACGATCAATCCTCACTAACAAAACAATTACACAGTATTCTCGACCGCTCAGAAGCTGATCTGACAGCACAACCAGGTGTTTCAAATAAATCAATTGATTACACCGCCTTCGCCACCGCAGACCAACAATGTGGTGCTGCTTTCTACACCCCACACGAACATATCGTTATTCTTGCGTATAGTTGTTCAGACAGTGAGTTATATAATCAGAGCATCGATACACTCAGTTATTTTGAAACCGTACCGTCACTACACTAATCATCGATCTCGACAATATTATTCGCAGCGTCAAGCTTTGCTTCATACTTTTCGCCATCATAGTAGAACTTCACTGTTGCCCGCCCATCGTCCTCCTGCTCAACCCCAATAATAGTTGCTCCTGGGTATTCTTTGAGAATCGCTTCTTCTGGTGATGTAGCCAGATCAGTAGTTGGTGACACTGTCGTAGATGGACTGCTTGTATTGGTACTTACAACCGCACTAGAAACGGAGCCACCAAGTGAACCAACAAAATACTTATCGAGTAGCTTCCAGGCATTTGTGGAATGATTTTTCCCTTTGCCACCCATAGTACTAAACGCTTGTGTTGCTTCTTTACCACACCATGTTCGGATTGCACCGGTCCCGCCAGGGTGAAACGGGACATATTCGGTCACATCATAAACCTTATCTTTGATGATAAGCCAACAATCATTCACTGTGTTATGTGCAGCCACCACAGCTGCCGTGAGGGCACTGACAATCAGAGACGGCGTATCTACCTTTGGTGTCGAAGGAGCACTTGATACAAAGGTTGTCTGTGCAGCCGAGCTCGCTACAGTAGCGGTAGGAGCCACCTCACCAGCCGTAGTGGCCGTGACTGCAACGGGAAGCGGGTCACCAAGCACAGCTACTTTATAGCGGGCTAAAAGCTCATACGCGAGAGCACTATGATCATCTCCAGACGCACCCTTTGTTTTAAATGCTTCGGTGGCATCAGTCCCACAGGTGTTCAAAATTGTCTCACTACCACCTGGATGAAGCGGGATATATTCGGTCACATCATAAATAACCCCATCCACCACTATCCAACAGTCAGTGTTGGTGGTATGCCTAGCGATTAGTTCTGTTGTCCAAAGAGTTTGTCCTTGTTCGATTGCCGACTGAACCATTTGATCAACTTTCCCTACTTGCTTCCCGTCCGCATTTGCCATCTTGAGAGCAGTGATCATTTTTTCATTCTCATATGAAATGAGCCCTGCTGTTCCAACCACCAGCAAGACAGACCAAAAAACTGCGATTCCGATTATGTAACTAGTTTTCATAACATCGCAAACTCCTCGGCGTGTATTTGGGAAGAAGCGACTCCCGCTTCTTTACATTGCGTAATAATACTCTTCATCATACCAGCCGGTCCACAGACATAAACGTCACGGTCGGTTAGCTGTCCACTTTGCTGACGTATGGTATTAGTTGAAAGATATCCCTGTTCTTTACTCACATGAGGAAAGAGCCGAAAGTTTTTAAAATTCATGGCCAATTCACTCAACTCTCGTTCAAATACCAACTCATCTCGAGTATTCGTGATGTAGTACAGGTCAATCATTTTCTGACCATCTTTACCTTCGACCAGCGCTCGGGCTCGAGACAGAAATGGCGTGATGCCGATTCCACCAGCTATCCAGACTTCTTTGTTGGTGACTCCTTGTTCGCTGGTAAATCCACCAAAAGGACCCTCGATGAGAGCCTTACTACCCACCCCTAGGTCACCTACGGCAGCGGTCCAATCCCCGAGCGCCTTGATCGTGAGGCGAAGGTCTTGTTCATGAGGCGCGGAGGAAATTGAAAAAGGATGTGTTTCCTTGGAAAGTGCGGGATCAGCAAAGGAGACAAATACAAATTGGCCAGGCTTAAAAGTGAGCGGTTTCTCAGTTGGACGCAACGTCACCTCTGTCAGAGTACTATGCAATTTTTTGACCGCTTTGATCGTGTAGCTATGTTTTGGCACAACCCGAGCAAACACTGTTCGATATAGGTACGCAGTAATACCAGCAAACGAAAGCATGCCACAATACGCAGCCAGAACAGTGTTTCCTGAAATATCACTCGGTATAAGAAACGCATGCAGCACTCCAAGCATAAAAGCTAAACCAAGAAATCGGTGAGTTTTGAGAAGAATCTGGTAACGCCAGTGAGCAAAAAGAGTTGCTCCAATAATGCCCATCATGAGTAAAAGTGCAACGATACCAAATGTGCGAGCCATATCAGCAAAAGATGGCACGAAAAACAATGCGGCTTCTGCTACTGAAACTGGTACGAGACGAACCGCCAACGCCAATGGATGCACCAGCATCAAAAGAAAACCAAACATTCCCAAGTGACGATGCGCTTGCCAAATCCGATCAAGACCACCAAAATACTTCTCTAGAAATGGTAAGCGAGCAATGAGAACGAGTGAGATTGAGAACATTGCCAATCCTAAAAGCGCAGACAGTTGCCCAATGGAAGTAGCGACTGCTGCCCCTGAGCCAAAACGCAACTCTAGCGGCTTCATAATAAGCCATGGCAAAACCGGAAAAAGTACAAGGAGGATGACAATAACGAGTCCAATATAAGAATTTCTCCGTAACATGTCCTTGAATTATAACATTTTTCTAGAGCACATTAATATACGGAGTTTACCTAACTCCGTCTTTTTTTAATGTTAAAAAACAAAAGCGCGTCATAAAGACGCGCTTTTTAAGTGGCGGATGCTCGTTACGGCAAGTAGCCGTGAGCGAGTTGTTGATATTTTTCACTTCCCTGCTCAATACTCTTGGCGACGATTGTTGACACCTGATTGGCATACACCCACCCAATGTCGATCATCGTAAAGATTCTTCCATCCGATGACATATCGGTTCTAAACAACATCTTGAGTCCACCTTCTTTGGTCAACTCAAAACGCACCACACCCTTCGGACAAAGCTCAAATAATGCTTCGGTTAATTTCTGCAGAGCATCCACTAACGTAAGATACGGATGCAGAAAACCTTCATGTACAAGACCATGCTCCACAACATCAGTGCCGATCAATTCTTTCATATGTGAAATAGTGATCTCAACTCCCAGAAAACGGCGGTGTTCTTTATAAAAGGACGGGAAACGTTTTTGTGGCCAATGAGAAGAATACTGAGACATCTTCATTGTGTGCTCCTTTCTACAAAGTGAAATAACGATCTTTTTTATTATGTAATAAAAAAACTAATCATGGCAGTACTCAATATTTAAAACTGTTTATAACATCATTTATATGCAGCTCAAATTAACTAGTCATTTTATTAACCGTACCCAAGAGTAGATTCGCACTCGCACATACTTTTCCGACAACTCTAGTTCAAAAACCGCCCTTTGTGCTACTATAGCCAACATCACTATAAATTATATGCAGCAAATTTTCCGAACAAAAACTAAAATAGTCGCAACCCTGGGTCCAAACTCATCAGATGTTTCTACCATTAAAAAAATGCTTGAATCAGGCCTAACTGTGGCGCGAGTCAATATGAGTCACGGTGACCACGAAACGCACGCGACCGTTATAAAAAACGCTCGAGCTGCCGCCAAACAGGCCAAGCGAGCGCTGGCTATTTTACAAGACCTTTCAGGTCCAAAGATCAGAATTGGTGACTTTTCAACTGAGGAAGTCACCTTGCTGCCTGGCAAAAGAATCACACTTACAACAAAAAAGTGTGTCGGAACCGTTGAAACTGTATTTGTGAATTACGCCAAGCTTCCCAAAGAGGTAAAACCTGGAATGCGCATCTTTCTTAATGATGGGAAACAGCGACTTTTGGTAGACAAAGTGACCGAGACTGATATTCACACCACCATTGAGATTGGTGGCACAATCAAGGGGCGCCGTGGAGTAAATATTCCTGATGCAGATCTTTCGATCTCTTCCCTGACCGCCAAGGATAAGGTCGACCTAAAATTCGGTCTAGAGCAAGAAGTCGACTTTGTGACACTATCTTTTGTTCGTACTGCTGACGATATTCATGAACTACGCAGACTTATCAGCAAGGAATCAGGAGTTGGCATCGTTGCAAAGATCGAGACCAAGCAAGCAATTGAGAATCTTGAAGCGATTGTAGCTGCTGCCGACGCCATAATGGTGGCGCGTGGAGACCTGGCAATTGAAACCCCTCTCGAAAAAGTACCCCTACTCCAAAAAAGAATCATCAGGATCGCTAATTACGCTGGAAAGCCCGTTATCACAGCCACGCAAATGCTCGATTCTATGCGTATCTCTAGCACACCGACACGTGCAGAAGTGGCTGATATTGCAAACGCAGTTCTTGATGGTACTGACGCACTTATGCTGTCTGACGAAACGGCAGTTGGAATACATCCAGAGCAAGCGATCCTCACCATGTCAAAAGTCGCTAAAGAGATCGAGACTGATCCATATTTTATCAACAGAACTGGCAATGAACTAAAGATTTCTACCATATGTGATGCGGTGACCCATTCAATCGCACAAAGTGCAACGCAAGTCGACGCAAAAGTGATTGTTGCTTTGAGTGAAAGCGGTCACACTGCTCACATGATTGCTCGACATCGACCCAATGCGCCTATTTTTGTTTTAACTCCTCATCAGCGCACTTACAATAAAATGCTCTTAGTTTTTGCCTGCGAGCCGATCATCATTAAGGGTGTCAAAGACTTAAATGCAGCCCGTACAGTGGCACACAAGATTGTTACTGCAAGCGGCATCGCGAAGCAAGGAGATTCGTTTATCCTCGGTGCCGGTATCCCTTTCGGTTCTGCTGGGGCAACAAACACAATGCTTATTGAGCGACTATAGAAAGTGGCGTGCTCCCCATTATTTTCTAGTAATGGGGTCTACTTTTATGATATCGACCCTCTCAAAATTATTTACCGAGCTTTTTTTTGTCAGTATGTACTGGCGGATCTTCTACGGATTTATACGAATAATATTCGGAATTGCGTTACTTAAAGTGGTAGGAGCTCCACTCCTTGATGTTTTGGCAGATTTCTTGAGCCATGAATTTCTGGAAGGACCTTCGGACATTCTTTTCATGATGATTACCAAACTTCTAGCTGATCATCATTTCTCAGTTACTTATTTTCTCTCTGGTTACTTTATATTTTGGGGAGCAATTGATGTCCTCCTTTCTTACAATCTAATACGCGAAAAATTATGGGCCTTTCCAGTAAGTTTGGGACTTATTGGTCTCTTTATATTGTACGGAATCTTTCGCTTTACGTTCACCCACTCTCTCGTACTTCTCTCTGTCATAACCCTCGATATCATCATTTTCTTTCTGATTTATAAGGAATATAAAAAAGTAAAATCCGTCTCCTGAGAGACAGATTTTACTTCACAATAATACTGAATACCTTTATTTTACCTGAGTAAGCACACAATCTGTGCCAGATATATCACCAGTCCCCGATGAGAAGATCTTTGCAAATGATTCACCTGGCTCATCTTTAAACACCTCAAGCCATTCAAAATATGAAAGGTTATCGCCAGTTTTAGTATTCATTACATCTGTGAAATTACATAATGAAACATATGTAGAAAGGTATGATGTACCAACTGCACAAGTACCATCTTCACGCTCAGCAAGATAAACTGACATGGCCATACCATCTGGGTTGGTAACCTGAGCCCAGGCAGACTCACAATTGTCTGCAGCTGCCTCCCCCATACATATTACAGGCTGATATGTGTCGAGTTCATTTAGAAATCTTGCCTGTTCACTTTCTGATGAGGGTACCTGCAAACTTCCACACGACTTTACTTTCTCAAAAGCGCTTACCAATGACGGTATCGGATTAACCGCTGCTGCAAATGCTGTTGGATTAGCTAGATCCTCTGGAGTAAGGGTGCGCCCACCTCCCATGTCGTAGCTTGTCGGATATGCCCAGGAGTAATCGTAGTCAAGCACTAAACCGTTTGCAACCAAATCATCAACACTATATGGTGAACCAGAAGTTACTGGAGTTTCGGCGGTACTGGCTGATTGATTGGTTTGTGCCTGACCACCATAAGAGACGACTGACTCACGCCAATCAGACTCAGTAATCACTGGCTGTGGCTCTACGGTGTCAGTCGCTTGATTATCAATGCTTACGGGCGTTGAAGTTGCTGGCTGCTGCTCCACATCCTCATTAATAATTGGAGGAATGTCGGTTCGAGTATCACTTTCAGGGAAAGATGTTACAGCGTCTTCAGAAGAGCTTTTATCAGGACCGAGTAATTGATTGAGAGTGAAAATAAAAACAGCGACTAGAATAACCACCGCCACTACCGCAAGAATGATGACCTTTCGATTATTGGAATCCATATATTACATTATTTTACACTACCCAAAGCAAAAAAATGCTAGTGGTTACACATCAGACTGTGAAAAACATTTTTCTTGCTATTTTTAAATTTCTTGTCAAACTACCGACATGGAAACAAAACTGATGGTTATCTTGAATTCAGAGACCCAAACAGCGGCAATCGCTTCTGCTGTTTCTTTGCTTAGAAATGGAGAAATCGTTGCTTTTCCTACAGAAACCGTCTACGGTTTAGGTGCGGATGCTTTCAACGCTGCGGCGGTTGAAAAAATATTTGCTGCAAAAAATCGTCCAACTGACAATCCTCTCATTGTCCACATCGCCAGTTACGATCAGCTTGAATCGGTGGTCACCAGGGTACCCGACACAGCTCAAAAGTTGATGCAAGCTTTTTGGCCCGGACCTCTTAGTCTTGTGCTGTCAAAACAGGAAAAACTTCCTGCCATCACCACCGGTGGATTATCAACCGTCGTTGTTCGCTTTCCCAAGCATCCAGTTGCCCAGAAACTCATAGCAATGCTCGGAACCCCGATTGCAGCACCATCAGCAAATCTTTCGGGGAAAGTGAGTCCCACCGTAGCCTCGCATGTCTACGAAGATCTTTCAGGACGAATACCTCTCATTATTGATGGCGGTCCAGTTGAATATGGTTTGGAATCTACCGTGGTTGACTGTACCACCGAACCACCAGTCATCCTTCGACCTGGGTCAATCACACTTGAACAACTACGATCAGTTATACCGGAAATTGAAGCGGCAGAATCCGATGGGCCCCTTCGCTCACCAGGAATGAAATATCGCCACTACTCGCCAACCGCCCCGGTCGTTCTCTTCATCGGTAATCCAAGAAAAACTGCCGCTGCAATGGAGCGATACCAGCTCGAGCACAAAGAGCGAACCCTAGGAATCATTTGGCATACTGGAATCAGTCCGACAGCAAGACTACAGTACCGACTTTCTTTTGAACCTGATCTTGCCTCACCAAAGCTATTTTTCGCCCTTCGAAGCATCGATGAAAATCATCCTGATGAAATATTAGTGCAAGGGTTTGATCAAAAACAAACTGGCGTAGCTATCATGAATCGACTAAGAAAAGCAGCTAGTACAATAATTGCTGTCTGATATCTTGGTATAGTTATCAGATATGCAAATTCTAAAAAACTGGGCCACGCCCAGTTTTTCAGAATTCGTATTATTCTTCCATCTCATCTGTACGAAACGCATACACCTCTCCGTATGTGACAATTTTATTGTTATCGACAATCGCCATCCGGAAATAGTAACGCTCGTCTGCTTTGAGGCTGCGCACCGCCACTCGAACCGCACGATCATACGCGCTGCGAACCGATACCTGATTCGTTCGCTGATCTAGAAAATCTTCATCTGTTCCGTATTCAAACCACGCTTGTGCAGTTGCCTTTCCATATAAATTTACCTCTCCTCGCAGTACGGCAGTTGTCACATCGACATCGATCGCCTTATGGGTGCTCATCGTTGCATAGTCAACCTGTGAAAGCGAAACAGCCTCTTCCCAACTCTTTCCTTTATCTAGAAGCTGCTTGATTTGTAGAAGTTGAGCGATTCTACCGTATAAATATGCGGTTATTTCTGCCTGTGTTTGAGGTTTGTACGTGACTGACTGCGCTAATGCAGTAGACGGCACCAGCACAACAATTAATGAGGCAAAAACAACGGCGCTCACAAATACTTGAAGGTTTTTCATTTTTTTATTATACCACATTTTTAGAATTATGCAATATTATGCCAAGCTTTTTCTTGCCTCACAAGTAATTCTTCTGCTTGCTGTGGCTGTAACATTACCTCCTCTACGATCCGTTCAGCTCGGATCCCTTGTGATGCTTTTACAAGCACAATATCTCCAGGATGAAGAATTGCCTGCAGTTCCCTTCCCGCTTTGAGTGCGTCATCGTATTGGAATACACATTTTTCGCTCATACCTGCAGCGAGTGCACCTTCGGCAAAAGCTCGAGCTCGAACACCTACCGTAAAAAGTACTTCGGCAACCCCAGGAATCATTGCGCCAATCCGACGATGTTCGTCAGTTGAAAATTTTCCAAGTTCAAGCATGTCTCCTAGGACAGCGATCTTGCGTTTTGCATGTCGAATTTCCTGCAATGCACTGAGCGCTTGTTCAACAGCAACCGGTGAAGCATTGTATGTGTCGTCAATAATGAGGGTTGATTTTATTCCTGGTATCAAACGCATTCTTCCGTTTGCTGTGCGCAATTCTTGTAGTGAAGCCACTGCAGCTTCAATCGGTACACTGAGTTCGTCTGCCACTGCGATTGCCGCGCCGCACGAATACGCTAATTGTGTACCGACTGTCCCTTCTATAGAGATGTCATATGAATTACCGAAGTATTGGAGACTAAATCGAGTACCGACAGGTTGGTCGTCCTGGTATACAGTACTGTCTGCCCGAATTGTAAAATCAGTTTCCCGATACCGACCAAATCCAATCTTTCGTTGCAACACTTCAGGCAAACGTTCCTCGATCAAAGTATCATCATTATTGTAAATAAGAACACCTTCTGGCTGTAGAGCCTGGACGATCTTCATTTTTTCCTCAATCACAGCGACTGGTGACGAGAAATATTCAACGTGAACTGGCACCTCTGGTAAACGAGTGAGTACGACAATATCTGGTTTTAACCAGCGAGTGAGACGCTCCATGTCACCTGGTCTATCAATACCGGTTTCAAGAATCAATACTTCTGGGTATGAGCGAGAAAAACAAGCTAAAAAGAACCCCTCGATGATATTACGTAACCAAAAAAAGGGATTGTTCCAAGCATTTGGCAGACCAAGCACTGTAAGCGGTACTCCGATCTCTGAATTGAAACTCTTGTCGCTCTTTCGTGCGTAGACATTGTTTTTTATCGCTGCAAAAATTGCATCCTTGGTTGATGTTTTACCGACACTTCCAGAAACTGCCACAATTCGTGGCTTATGTCTTCGTAGTAACAGTGCTGCTTCGGCAACTAAAATCGCTGTAATGATCGATCGGAGAGTAGCTTTCATAGAATATTAGCGGTCAGGTTGGATCGAATAATAATTGATGAGAAACTTGGTGATTTCCATAAATGGATCAGTTAGTGTCTCGGACGCGTATTTGACCCCCTGTGGTTCTACAGTATACATGAAAATGATGAATTTCGGGTCAAAAGCTGGAAAATAGCCAAAAAATGAGTGTAGGTACTTGTCTTCATAATAGCCACCGTTTACTGGGTCAGCGATCTGTGCCGTACCAGTTTTTGCACCAATGGTGTGGTGCGGCAAGGCCACTGTACCGCCCTTCAGCGCCTTATCAACTACCGTAACAAGCATTCGCGATATTTCTTCACTAGTTTCTTCACTGAGCACTCGCTCTCCCTCAGGATACCGAATCTCTTTTACTCCTCCGTCGTGATATTCAATCCGTTTCACTAGGTGTGGTGTCACCAGCAGACCACCATTCGCGAGCGTTGCTAGAGCTCGCGTTGTTTCGATCGGTGTCATAGCAATACCTTGTCCGAATGAGGCAGTTGCATATTCAACTTCTCGTGGTGACTGCAGATTGTTCACGAGACCATGTGCCTCATTAGGAAGATCTATTCCTGTTTCACTACCAAGTTTGTAGCTCAAGAAATACTCGCGAAATCTTTCCTTACCCATTAATTGCACAATATGAGACACTCCGGTATTCAATGACTGATTAAGTACTTCTTGCATAGAGACGGTTCCTCGTCCCTTTCCATCATAATTTTTGATCGTAAAACCATCAAGTTCTATCTGCCCAGCATCATAGTATGTTGACTGGGGAGTAATCACATCGGCATCGAGACCAGCAGCTACCGTGAGCGCCTTGATGGTCGAACCAAATTCATACAGATTTTCGACAAGTGGATTTTGAAAATACTCGATTGTTGCACCCGAGCGATCATTGAGGTCAAAGCTCGGCACGGCATTCATAGCAACGATCTCGCCGGTATGCGGATCCATGATAACGGCACCAGTGAGTTTGCTACTGTACTGATCATTGGCCTTCTCTAAAACAATATCGAGCATGCGTGATACGGAAGGTTCAAGGGTCGTCACAATGTCCCCTGGACGAACACCTTCTTCTTTTCGATACACAATTTCTCCAAGATTACTGAAGAGCTCAGCAAAAAAATTAACGGACTGCACCTGCTGTTTCTGGTACAGTACATTGTCATACTGTCGTTCGAGTCCATACTTCCCTCTAAGCTCAGTACCATCATCAGCATATCCAACAAAGCCAATCGAACGTGCAGCTACTGAATCTCCTGGGTAATAGCGCCATTGGTTTTTGTACAATAAAGCACCGTCAATATTCTTTCCTTCAATAGTTTTTGATTGTTCACTGGTGAGTTGATTGGCTAATTCCACGTATGTTCGTCCCGGCACAGAGATGCGTTCGAGACAAGTTACTTCATCAATAGTAACTACGTCAACAAAAGAATGACAAAATTCAGCTGCAGGAATTGTAATATGCTCTGGGTTTGCAGCTAGCAAATACCCCGCTGAAATGGCAGCAGCCGAAAGCGTAGTCCCATCTCTCGTGGTAAAAAGAATTGAACCCCGTGTATATAAATTAGTTTTAGTGTGGACGTACTGGCTTTCTGCCTTAGCTTGATACACCTCTGTACTACTTACTTGAATCTGATACAAGCGACCGATCAAAATAAGAGCACCAAGCAGCACTAATACTGAAAGTAATCGTATTCTGAAGATCAACGCCTGTCGCTTCATAGGTATTAATTATCACGCAACACCAATCGAGCTTCATCACGTGAGACAAATACCTTGTCTGAGTTTGTAGTAAAATTTCCCAAATCAGAGATGCGAGAGGTGATCAAATGTTGTACTGCAATGTATCGTGATTCTAGACTTGCAATTTCCATATTGAGATCCCTTTGCAATTGCACTTGCTCAGCACGCATAACCACCTGTACCACTGACATGTTCAAAAAATACAGATAGGCTACTACCATACCCAACAAAAGAAGGCTGCTTGCTATCGTTGTCTTAGAATATGTGATTGTTTCGCGACTTTTTCCCACCATATGTTTGTTGTACTTGTAAACTCTACGTTGTTTTGGTAATGACTCGCAATTTGGCGCTGCGGGCGCGCGGATTTTCTTTCAATTCCTCCCTGCTTGGAACAATTGGTTTCTTCGGGGTGAGGGTGGCTACTCCCGAGTCTTTGAATTCTCGGAAGGAGTGTTTGACCACTCGGTCCTCAATACTGTGAAAGGTGATGATGCCAAAGCGACCGCCAGGCCTGAGGGTTGCGAAGGCATCTTTGATGAAGCGCTCGAGAACTCCGAGTTCATCATTGACCGCTATGCGCAAAGCCTGGAAGGTTTTGGTGGCCGGATTGATCTTGCCGCGGCGCGGATGCTTGAAAGGCTGAACGATCTCAGGATCGTCATTGTTGCGGGGCCGTCTTCGTCTGGGAAGACCACTACAACCATCAAGGTCAGCGAGCGGCTCAAAGTCGAGGGCATCGGGTTTAAGGCTATAAATATTGATCACTA
>DZBU01000005.1 GCA_022730015.1 Candidatus Elulimicrobium sp.
GCTTTTTCAAGAGTGATATACTTCTCCATAATGATGCATCATGTCATGTTTCTATGAATGAGTCGATCGCACAAAAGAAAACAAAACCCCGTATTGCCATCTATTACGACAGACAATGTGGCTTTTGTCGGCGGGCGGTAGCGCTGATCGTACGCTGGTTTATGGTGCGTGTGTCACACACTGGACCCGCGCAAGCCGAGGAAGAAATATACAAACTTATGCAGGCCCACGACTCTTGGGTGGTCAGAAACGAAAAAGGGGAGACTTTCACCACTTTTCAGGCTGGAGTTGAGATAGCGAGACACTCACCAGTACTGTGGGTGTTGGTACCTTTGGCACGGCCACGCTTCATACAGCGATTTGGGGAATGGACTTACCGAAAAATTGCTCGAAACAGACACCGTATTTGGTTGCCCTAGTCGCCAAGCGGTGATCCTCCTAGGAAGGAATTCAAAATTAAGAGTAAAATAAACCCTCCAAGCACCATGAGTACATATTTCATATTGTTTAAGTATAACAGACTGCTTGTCTATGCGACCAGATTTGACAACAATATTTAATTTATTTTCTTTTCATAGTATACACAGGTTTTTTAAAGGATATATTAAATAATTGCTATAATGAAAAGGTGAAATTTGTGACGACAATGATGCTGGTCGTTTTTTGGTGTGGATTAACTGTTCCGTCTTTTGCTCATGCCGAAACAAAGGATTCAAATTTATTTTGTTCGGTTTTAGGTTGGGTGGTCAAGCCAATTGGTTTTTGTAAGGAAGAAATTATTCCAGAAATTTCTCCAAACACTGAAAATTCTGTAACAAACCCAGTTGTCCAAGGACCAACTGTACCAACTCCTTTTTCTTCTACTGATGAGATATTGGAAGTTAGACCAATCGAACTAGGAAATACTCTAGAATCCGATTCAGTGCCAGTAACGATCGTAAAGGAATACGTTACAGTGAATGGAAGCGGTGTTTCAGAAGCATATGTTGATCAGCGCATCAGAGAGCTTTTGATCTACATAAATTCCTTTCCTCGTACAACAGACCTCTTGGCGATGGATAGAAATCCATCAGAACTTGTTGATGCGAGTGATTATGTGACGAGAGAGTATATCTATAAGACCTTAGACAAAGTCGATAACCAGATCGACAATGCGATCGATAGTCTTAAAGATAGTCTCACGTCTGAGCCTATCTTTACCAGCCCGACACTGGTTGATGCGATACTAAATGGCACTACTTACGTAAACGGCAGGTTGGGATTGGGGACCTCAAGTCCTGCTGACCTTCTTGCGGTTGAGGGCGCTGTCTACCTAGCAGAGACCAACCCAACTCAAGTTGATGATCGACTATATAATTTTGGTGGAGATCTGTATTGGAATGGTTCAGTCGTGACGAGTGCCGCGCTCGGTAATTGGTCAGCGAGCGGCAGCGATGTGTTTAGACTGGCGGGCAATGTTGGTATCGGCACCACCTCACCGTACGCCAAGCTTTCCGTGGTGGGTAATGTAGTAGCTGATTCATACATGGCACTTTCTACGACTTCTACTTCCACCTTTATGGCGGGGGTGGATCTCGGTGCTGGGAATGGATATTTCATTGGAGGTTATAATGTTCTTTCCGGAAGTATAGCTGGCGGTGTTGTTGGATTTGATAATACTAATAGCTCTGGTGGAGTTGCAATAGGAATGTCAAACAACAGTACTGGTTTTTCGGGGACCGCTATAGGAATGAGTAATATAACGAGCAGTACAATTGCAACTGCGATTGGTTTTGGTAATGATGCAAGTAATTTCTTTGCGACGGCTATCGGATACAGTAACATCGCAAGTGCATTTGGTTCAGTTGCGATTGGTTCAGGTGTAGAAAATAGTATCGCAGATTCCCTCATGCTCGGTCCTTCCGACGCAGCAAAGTTGACCATTCTTTCAAGCGGCAATGTTGGTATTGGCACTACGACACCAGATAGCGAACTTACCGTCGCTGGTGACCTTTACCTCACCGGAGCTTTTAAGGACTCTACCAATGCTGCAGGTACCCTTGGTCAAATACTCAGTTCTACGGGTGCGGCAACGGTCTGGACCTCTACCTCTAGTCTTGGTCTTGGCAATGGCACCTTCCTCGGACTTTCTGATACACCATCCTCATATACTGCCAACCGTCTCATCTTTACCAATAGTGGTGGTACAGCGTTGACCGATTCCGCCAACCTTGTGTTTGATGGCACAAATTTTGGTATTGGTAGCAGCACACCAGGTAACAGATTTTCGGTTGGTGGCAACTCTTATCTCGTTGGTGGCGGCAGTAGCTCCGATGTCGCTCTTACAGTTAAAAGTGGTTATGGTTTTGATTCTGCCAACCTGCAAGACTGGCGAAAATATGATGGAACTCTCGTGGCTTCAGTCTTAGGTACTGGAGGATTAGCAGTCAATCGTTCATCTACTGGTGGATACTCGCACTTCGGCCCCGATACAACTAATCTAACTGTTAGCGACGCTATTGATTCATTGGTTGTAGTAAAAAACGATACCTTAGGTGTTGGTACATACAGAGCACTAACTGCTGCAGTCGAGTTTTCGGCCCCAATAGATTCTGCAGGCAGTCACTTTGGCTTAAACGGCTTTGCTTATTTACAGAGTAATAACAATTTAACGAGTTCTTTGGCTACTGGAGCTGGCGGTCTTTCTGGTGGTCGTTACGCAATACGTATCGGCAGCGCCGTGACTGCAACACCCTTGATTTCTCTAGCGACTGGTGCCTCATCTGGATTTACGGATTCAAGTAGTGCTGGTGTAGCTAATATTACAGACCTTGCTTTATTTAATGCCGAATCGACTACTGTATATAGTTCAAACATTACCAATCAAAGTGGCTTACGAGTCATGAATGCTTCTGATTTAGGAGGAAGCATCACCAATCAATACGGAGTCTACGTAGACAATCTGACATCTGGTACAAATAATTACTCTATTTATGCAGGTACTGCCCGGTCATACTTCGGTGGCAATGTTGGCATCGGTACCACATCACCGTACGCCAAGCTTTCTGTTGTTGGTCAAACAGTCGCAGACTACTTTACTGCAGCAAATACAAATGCAACTAGTACTTTTTATGGTGATCTCGCAGTCGGTAGTACGGGTGTGACAGGTGCACGTTTAACAATTAATAAAACAAGTGTCTCAACAGCTGCTGGCAGTGAGTTTGGTATTAGCAATACGATAAGTGATACTGGTGTCACGACAAGTGGTACAGACAGTATTTTTGGCCTGAGTAATGTCATTACGCATGGTGGTGCAACAGGAGGAACTAGTGATACGTATGGTGTATACAACAGCATGTCCGTGGACGATGTCGTGTCTGGTGCATCAAACGCATATGGAATATATACACTCGTAAATCAGGGTCCTAATGCAACTATTCCTGACAATTCTTTTGGTGCATACGCGAATCTCGTTGGTACAAATGCATATGGTTCAAGGCTGTACTTTAATAATGCGGCTGGTGTTGGTACTGGTTACGGAATGCGTCTTACCCCCAGCGCTCTTACTGGTACTGGCATGAGTGCTGTCTATGGAATGTATGTTGATAATTTCACTAATGCGACAAACGTTACCGGTCTCTATGTTGCTGACCAAGGCACTAGTGCAACACACTACGGTGTTTATACTGACGGTAGTACGAAATCATACTTCGGTGGCAATGTTGGCATCGGTACCACATCACCGTACGCCAAGCTGTCGGTGGTCGGTAGTGTGGTTGCTGATTCATATACGGCACTTTCTACCACAGCAACGTCTACTTTTACCGCGGGAGTGAATGTGGCCATGGGAATTGGATACTTCATCGGAGGTTCAAAGGTGCTTAATCAAGACGCTTCAAATAATTTCACGGCTGGTATACAAAATACTGTCAGTAGTGCTAATACTTCTGTAGCAGTCGGCAGTTACAATACCATATCTTCGATTCTTGCAACGGCAATCGGATTTGCGAACACAGCAAATAATATTAATGCAACGGCAATTGGAAACCAGAATATCGCTTCTAGCTCTTCTGCCACTGCACTTGGTTTTCAAAATATTGCTTCTGCAGCAGGAGCTGTCGCCGTCGGTAATGGTGTCAGCAACTCAATCGCCAGCTCGCTAATGATCGGTCCGTCTAACAGTTCAAAGTTGACCATTCTTTCAAGTGGCAATGTCGGTATTGGTACAAGTTCACCATGGGCAAAATTGGCTGTGCAAGATGCTTATGGTTCGCAGGCGCCCCTGTTTGATGTTGCGTCAACAACTTCTTCTGGTTTTGCAACTAGTTCAATTTTCTCGGTAGCTGCTTCTGGTGAGGTGAAGATCAAAGGTGTAAATTCTACTTTTGCTTTACTTGGTCCAAATCTCTTTACTATCGCATCTTCGTCGGGTACTAGCATGGTGTCGGTAAGTCCGTTTGGTAAAGTTAATATTAATCGTGGTGATATTACTTACGCATCAGAATTTGGCGCAGACAAACAAAGCAGTTTGAACGTAAAAAGCACAAGAACCAGTGGCTCTGGTTTGGGCGGATACTATGACACACCAAATACCAATATCTCCTCAGTCTTCACGTATAACCCGACAGCTGATGACAGCGAGTACTATGCTGGCAATTTCTCCAGACTCATCTTTGGTGGAGTGGGAGACAGTATTTTCGGAAGTGTTTCAGGTTCGGTCAACAATGTTAGGAAGACAAATACCGGAACGGCGGCAGAGGTCAATGGAGTGGTTTCTTATGTAGATATAGACGCTGGAATAACCAATAGTGCTTTCGGTATCAATAGTCTGGTCTATAATGACAGTATTGTTGCAAATAGCGTACAGAATGCTTACGGAATTTACAGCTCAATTGACGGCATTGCTGCATTCAACGATGTTATCACCAATGCATATGGTCTTTACACTAATTTTGATCTTACAAACATCACCAACGCATACGCCATATATACGAATGGTTCAGCAAAATCATACTTCGGTGGCAATGTCGGTATCGGCACCACTTCACCGTATGCCGAGCTCTCGGTGGTTGGAGATGTCGTCGCTGATTCATACATTGCTCTTTCTACTACTTCTACCTCTACCTTTGCGGCAGGAGTAAATGTGGGTTCAGGCAGTGGTTACTTTATGAACGAAAAACTAGCACTTAGTGGTGACATTGGTTCAGATACTGTCATTGGTTTTGGAAATACTGTCAACGTGAGTGGTCTCGCGATCGGTAACAGCAACACAGCATCAGCTTTAAGTAGTGTTGCTGTTGGTCTAAGTAATAATGCTTCATCACTGGCTGCTGTGGCTATGGGATACACGAACATAGCAAGTAATTTATTTACCAGTGCAGTCGGGTATGTAAACAGTGCCACGTCATCTGGCGCTACCGCTCTCGGCTATATCAATAATGCTGGAGGATCTAATTCTGTAGCGATTGGAAATAGTAATAATGCATATGCTGCGGGATCAATCGCGATCGGAAGGTCAATCACCAACACTATTACAGATTCTCTTCAAATTGGACCATCTAACACTGCAAAGCTCACTATTCTTTCAACTGGTAATTATGGTATCGGTACTACCTCACCAAACGCAAAATTAAATATCTATAGTAACGTTACAACAAATGGTCAAATCGGTGGATTGAGTACGGATCTCGTATCGTCATCACTTGCTGGCGGTGCTGTCTATGGAAACAAAACTACTTTATCTAGTATTGGTGGAGTTCCTCCAGACACATCGGTGTATCTTAATCACACTGCTTCAACGGTAAGTTGTTTTGGTTGCGGATTAGTAAAATTGTATGGAAACTACGTTTCGTTTGCTAATGATAGCTCCAACAGTCAAAGGTACGGTTTTTATGCTGATTCTGCTGGTTCTGGATTTTCTACAAAATCATTTTTTGCAAACCTAGATGATAATAGTGGTGCTGTCGGGTACACCGCTAGTTCAACTGCCAGTTTCTCGGGTGATTATTTGAACTTCACAAAAGGCAACAGTACCATACTGACAGTTGAAGGTGGCGGTAATGTTGGTATTGGTACATCTACACCAGCCAAAGCCTTGCAGGTTATCGGTGACATCCGTACCGGTACCACGGGAACAAACGGTTGTATTGAAAACTTTGCTGGTACAGCGCTCGCCGGAACCTGTTCATCAGATAAAACACTGAAGAAAGACATTACACCAATCGGGAATATTCTTTCAAAACTTGCCCAGATCACCCCGTCTACATTTTATTGGAATGATCTAGCTGCTAGTACGCTACAAAATTCTACCGAGACGATCAACTATGGCCTGGTTGCTCAAGATGTTGCTCCAGTATTTCCTGATATGGTCTCAGTGACCAGTAGTGGCTATTTAGGGGTCAATTACTCCATGCTCCCGATTCTTACCTTACAGGGTCTGCTTGATATGAATGCAATGGTAGAGAGCCTGTCGTCAACTACAGCACCACTCACTGATGCTTCAGGAGAAAAGACTTTTGCTGGTAAATTCTTTGACCGTTTGACTGGGTGGTTTGCCGATAGAGCAAACGGAATCCAGGATCTCTTTGCGAATCGAGTACGAACCAAGACGCTCTGTATTAGTGACGAAACTGAAGGCGAAACATGTATCACAAAAGATCAGCTTGATAAGCTATTGCTAGAGGTTACCAAGGAAACTGCAAGTGGCAACCAGTCAGTGTCTGGGTCAGCTAGTGTTCCAACTGAATCCGTCGAAACACAAGTAGTAGCATCATCTACTGACACTGTCACTGCCACCAGTACAGTTTCTGAGGAGCTGCTAGCTGAAGGTAGTGTTGAAGTAGTTGCTCCAGATCAGACAGAAGGTGCTAATGAAGAAGGGGTGATCACTGAGCCAGCACTTTCGGAAGTGGTGCAGGTTGAGGCTGAGGTGTTGCCAATTGTCGAACCAGCTGCTGAAGATCCTAGTTTGATCGAGTAGGGGTTACCAATTTATTTTTGGTAGCAAATTTTGCGCAAGGTATTCGTTGGTCTGACTGAAATGTTTGCAGCCGAAAAATCCATGATATGCAGAGAATGGCGAAGGGTGTGGCGCTTCAAGTACTAGGTGCTTCGATTTATCTATGAGGGCAGCTTTGGATCGGGCAAAATTGCCCCAAAGCAGAAAGACCACGTGTTCCTTTTTGTCAGAAATAGTTTTTATAACCGCGTCAGTGAACGTCTCCCATCCAAGGCCTTGGTGTGAGCCGGGCTGGCTCTGTTCCACTGTGAGAGTCACGTTGAGGAGGAGCACACCTTGTTTTGCCCAACGTTCGAGGTTGCCACTTTCGGGTATCTCGACGCCAAGATCATTTTTGATCTCTTTGTAGATATTTTGTAGTGAAGGTGGGGTCTTGATTCCATTTGGTACTGAGAAGGAAAGGCCGTGCGCTTGGCCTTCACCGTGATACGGATCTTGTCCCAAGATGACCACCTTGACCTGATCAAACGAACACAATGTAAATGCTTTTAAAACATTTTTTGGGGAAGGGAAGACGACACGAGAGAGATACGCTTCTTTCATTGCTTTAGAAAGGTCAGCAAAATACGGCTTTTCAAATTCTGCTTGGAGCGCTTCCTTCCACGATGGTTCGATGTTTACATCCATATAAGAGACAGTATAGCAAAGATAAAAGTGAGAAAATCTTCTGAAAATAGCGGCCACGGCCGCCATTTTCTATTTTTGGCACCCTGGGCAGTAGTGGGTGCCACGACCGGCACAGCGAATTTTTTTAATGGTGGCGCCACAGCGTTCACAGGTCTTGCCGTGCTGGCCAAACACCTTCAAATGGTCTGTAAAATTTCCATTCTCTCCACCAGTATCGACGAAATGTTGAAAGGTGGTACCGCCGACGGCGATGGATTCCTTCATGACGTCTCCGGCGGCGGCGCAAAGCGCCGCCGCCTCCTTCTTGGTAACTCTATCTGCTCGCCTGGTCGGCCTCACTTGCGCACGCCACAAAGCTTCGTCGACATAGATATTCCCGAGACCAGCGATGAATGATTGGTCGAGCAGCGCCGCCTTGATAGATGTTTTGCGGGCTCGCACTTTGCCAACAAACCACTCACAGTCAAAGTCTAGTGCAATCGGCTCTGGGCCAAAACAAGCTCGCGCCCGCTCTACTTCCTCTGCACTGGCAATTTTTGTATAGCCAAACAGACGCATGTCGTTAAAGAAAAGGGTGGTGCCGTCGGTAAAGTGAAAGGCGATGCGGGTGTGCCGGCCGGGAAGGGTTCGGTCGGCGACAGTGGCAGAGTGACCGCCGCCGACCACCCTCCTATCCTTCCCAACATAAAAAAACTGCCCAGTCATCTTGAGGTGTGCCAGCAGAAATAAATTATTTTCTCCAACAAATGAGAAGATTAATAATTTACCTATTCGGTCGATATCGGCAAGGGTTTTACCACGAAGTTTTTCCTCAATCTGATCATCAAAAACCACTGTCTTACTATGAAAAACCTCGACACGGTCGATCGTTTTTCCAATCACTTTATGTCGCAGTTGCATACGCACCGTTTCTACCTCAGGGAGTTCTGGCATGTTTTGTACTATACCACCACCCCTGAATTTTGCAGGTTGAAATCGCCGTAAAAAACTGTAGAATAGCAGCTACTTACGATAATGTAAGTAGACCACCCATATATTCCTCGGTAGCTCAGCGGTAGAGCAGTCGACTGTTAATCGATTGGTCGCAGGTTCGAATCCTGCCCGGGGAGCAATAATAAAACACCCTTTTAGGGTGTTTTATTAAAGATTTTAAGTGAAAAGTTTCAGGTTTGTGCTGCCGCCGATGCTCCAGCTGTATTTGCTGCCCTTGAATGTGAAAAATCCGATATTGTTTTATTGGATCTGATTTTGCCTAGTATAGATGGGTTTGAGATCTTGACTCGACTCAAAGCAGATCAGAATTGGAGGTCTATTCCTGTGTTGATCTTGTCTAACCTTGGTCGGCAAGAGGACGTTGATCGTGCTATGTCACTTGGAGCAGAGGGTTTTATGATAAAGGCTAATTTTACTCTGGATGAAATTGTGCAGCGCGTGAAAGAAATTTTAGATGTTGAATGAGATGAATCGGGGACGATTTTTTTGTAATAATCTGATGAAATACTGTGAGCTGGCTGGACAGAGTAGGAAAATAGTGTTAATAAAAGTCGTTCCTTTTTAAGGATAAGCCAGTTATTTAACTTCAAAAGACAAGGAGAGTATCGAGTGATCAGCAAGATTACGTACCTTATTGCTTTTCAGTATCATCTCAGTGGATTTGAGTTGGGTTTCGGGACTATGCAAATGGTCTTGGAACACCCGATCAAACCTGCTGATCTACCAAATATCCAAAGACAGGTCAGAGAGCACTATGATCAGTCGAATCTCATAGTCACCGCCTTTTCCAAGTTTGAGCTTGGATAGCCCACCAGCAGAAACCTGCCTCGGTGGGTTTTTTTGTAAAACAATAGAGTTTTACACTACATTAACAGGGAGGGCTTTATTTTTGAGGTTATTTTTGTTACTATGCGGCCGGCTTCGGGAACCTGGGCCGTTTCAATATTATGTTAGTTGCACACGCAGCAGAAGAGGGAATTGCGATCCATCTGGCACCGCCAGTCTTGGGGCACTTTTTTGGTATGCCAGTCACTAGTACACTGGTGACCGCCACGGTGGTGATGCTCCTCCTCACGCTATTTGCTATCTTCTGGCGAAACAAATTAACACTCATTCCGGGTAAGACTCAGGTTGTCATCGAGATGATCGTCGGCGGAGTATATGAGTATGTAGCGGATGCGCTCGAGAACCACGAGACGGCTCGTCGATTCTTTCCGCTTATTATGACCATCTTCATCTTCGTGCTTTCAGCGAATTGGCTAGGCCTTCTCCCGGGTGTGAGTTCGGTTGGTATCTATGGTGAAAATCATGGCGAACCAGGTCTTATTCCATTTTTCTATCCTGCTAGTACCGACCTCAATATCACGCTTGGCCTAGCGCTCGTGTCCTTCTTGGTTATTGAGATCGCTGGTATCGCGTATCTCGGACTTCGCAAGTACGGCGGCAAATTTTTCAATTTCTCATCACCACTCGCGTTCCTTATCGGTATCATCGAACTTTTTAGCGAGCTCGCTAGGCTTATCTCCTTTTCATTCCGTCTCTTTGGAAATATCTTTGCGGGCAAGACCCTCATTGTCGTAGCGATTTTCTTCGTACCGTTCATCTTGCCGGTACCACTCTTGGCCTTTGAGCTGTTTGTTGGTTTTATTCAGGCTTTCATCTTCGCGGTCTTGACGTTATTCTTCATCAAGCTCGCCATCCAAGAACCGCAGCATTAGTGGCTAACTGAAGACCTGTGGTATACCGTTGGTCTTCAGTTATCCGTTAATAATAATTCGATAACACATTTAAATTATGGAAGGAATAAGTATTGAAGCAATGAATACCTTGAGCATGGCGATCGCTGTGGGTCTCGGTATGATTGGTCCTGGTATCGGTATCGGTATCGTTGTCTCGAAGGCGATTGAAGCCATCGGACGAAATCCAGAGGCAACTGGAAAGGTGCAAACCACCATGTTCATCGGTATTGCCTTTACCGAAGCACTCGCAATTTTCGCTATCGTTATTGGTTTTATCGCCAAGTTCGGTTAATTTACTCGTATGCAAGAAATACTAGGCGCATTTGGTGTTGACTGGAGACTCGTCTCTGTCCAGATATTTAATTTCCTGATCCTCATCGGTGTCTTGTGGTATTTCTTATATACACCAGTATTGCGGATAATTTCTGAGCGAGAGCAGAAGCTTAAGAAAGGTGTTGAAGATGCTGATAAGGCAGCGGAGGCTCTTAAAGAAGCTGATGCGGAGAAGACCACTATCCTCAAAGAAGCACATGTTGAAGCTTCTCATATCGTAGAACGTGGCACTCGTCATGCCGAAGATAAAGAGAAAGAGATCATTGCTGAAGCGCAGGCCAAGGCTGCTCGTGAGATCGAGCGGGCTAAGGAGAACGCGGAAGAACTCAAAGCTAGAGCGCTGAAGGAGTCTGAAGCTGAAATTGCTCGCATGGCCATTTTGGCGGCAGAAAAAGTTCTCCAAAAAGAACTTTCACAATAGCTATGTATATCAAAGATTACGTAGAAGCCACCTATGCCACGCTGGTAAAACAGCCTGGCACCAACACAGCACTCGCTTCGCTGCAGCGGTACCTCAGTAAACGCGGACTCACTAAACTTTACCCGGCCATCTTGCGTGGTCTGGCGGAAAAAATCCGCCGTAAGCAGGTGAGCACCCTGCCGGTCGTCATGGTCGCGAGAGAAGCAGACCTCAAGCGACACGAGATTGAGATCGTGCAAGCCCTCAGTAAGCTAACAAGTGGAGGAGAACACGAAGTACGTATTGATAAGACCATGATTGGCGGGTTTGTGATCAAGAATAGAGACACCCGTATCGACCGTAGTTACAAGAACACCTTATTACACGCATATCACAGATTAACAGATCGAGTATGAGTACCATCATTGAAAGAATTAAAAAGGAGCTAGAAGCCATCGAAACCACTACCGCGACCGAAGAGATCGGAACGGTCATTGCTGTCGGAGACGGTGTGGCCGAGATCGAAGGCATCAAAGACGCCCGTATGATGGAGATGGTGCTCTTTGATGATGGCGAAGGAAAGTCACTCAAGGAGAGTATGGAACATACCTCGGTACTCTTTGGACTCGTGCTCAACCTTGAAGAGGAATCGGTCAAGGTGGTGGTACTTGGTGATGGTGCTCGTGTGCGTGAGGGTATGCTTGTGCGTCGTACGGGTAAGCTCCTCAGTATCCCAGTCGGGAAAAATATTGTTGGACGAGTAGTAAACCCTCTTGGAGAAATACTTGATGGTAAGGGCGCCATCACTGCGGAGCGCGACATGCCGATTGAGCGAGTCGCCTATGGTGTGATGGAACGTTCTGCAGTGAATGAGCCGATCCATACTGGTATCAAGGCGATTGACGCGATGATCCCGATCGGTCGTGGTCAACGCGAGCTCATCATTGGCGACCGGGCTACCGGAAAGACTGTGGTAGCGATCGACACCATCATCAATCAGAAGTACGAACCGAAGGAGACTCGTCCGATCTGTATCTACGTAGCAGTTGGCCAGAAGGATTCCAAGACCGCGCGTATCGTGCGCGAGCTTGAGGAGCACGGCGCGATGGAATACACCATCGTGGTAGCAACTTCAGCGGCTGATCCTTCACCGCTCCAGTTCCTTGCACCGTTTGCAGGAGCAGCTATTGGAGAATTTTTTATGGAACAAGGGATGGATGCTCTCATTGTGTACGATGATCTTTCTAAGCACGCAGTGGCGTATCGTCAGATGTCGCTCCTTCTGCGCCGTCCACCAGGACGTGAAGCGTACCCGGGAGATATCTTTTACCTCCACTCCCGCTTGCTCGAGCGCGCGGCTAAGCTTTCAGAAGAACTGGGCGGCGGTTCGTTGACTGCGCTCCCAATCATCGAGACCCAGGAGGGTGACGTGTCAGCATACATCCCAACCAACGTTATTTCGATCACCGACGGTCAGATCTTCCTCGAGACCGACCTCTTCAACAAAGGTATCCGACCAGCACTCAACGTTGGTATCTCGGTATCGCGCGTAGGTTCTTCGGCACAGACCAAGGCGATGAAGAAGGTGTCAGGTAAGATTCGCTTGGAGCTCGCGCAGTTCCGTGAGCTTGAAGCCTTCATGCAGTTTGCTGGTGACCTCGATGAGGACACGAAGAAGCGCATCGAAAGTGGTCGTCGCTACACCGAGCTCCTCAAGCAAGATCAACATGCGACCATGCCGTTCCAGAAGCAGGTCATTTCGATCTTTGCGGCCAATGCCGGTATTCTCGATGGTGCGCCAATCGCGCAAGTGCGTGTCATCGAGCAGGAATTTCTTGCGCTCATCGAGCGAGACAAGGCTGTGTTCGAGAAGCAGATCGAGACTGAGCGAGCAATCTCTGACGAGGCAGCTGCTGAACTTACGCAGATGATCGAGGAGTTCAAGAAGACCTACGCACACCTCTACGCATAATCACCTATGGCGCTCAAGCATATTAAAAACAAGATCAAATCAACTGAACGTACATCCAAGGTAACTAAAGCCATGGAGGCGGTTTCGGCGGTGAAAATGCGCAAGAGTCAGGAGCGCGCGCTTGGCGGCCGACCATATGCTGAAGCAGCCTTTCGCGTACTCCAAAACATCGCACGGAGCGTTGATATCAAGCACCATACCTTCATGACTCCGGGCGAAGGGAGTCATGACTGCATTATTGTCATTACTTCAGATAAGGGTCTGGCAGGTAGTCTCAATAGTGCGATCTTGAAAGAAGCAACGGCAATCCTTCGCGATGTTCCGAAGGAGTCAGTCGACCTGGTGTGTTTTGGAAAGAAGTCCTACGACCATTTTTTGCGTCGCGGATACAACATTCCAAGACACTATATCAACATTACAGATAATGTTGATATCAATGCGGTAGAAGAGGCGGTTGATTTTATGGCCACTCAATTTAAAGAAGGTCGATATAAATCAGTTCGAATTGTTTTTCAAAATTTCATTTCGACTTTTGAACAGAATGCAGTTGTTCGACAGGTACTTCCAATCGATAAAGAGCAAGTTCGCTTAATGATTGATGATATTGTGCCGAAGAAAGGTAAGTATGCGGAAGAAGTTAAGCATGAGCCAATGATCATCTATACCGCAGAGCCAAGTCGAAGACGCTTATATGATCTAGTCTTCGTTATGCTCGTGGAGATCATGGTCTACCATGCGCTCCTCGAGTCAAAAGCGAGCGAGCACTCGGCGCGTATGGTGGCAATGAAGAACGCGACTGATAAGGCTAAAGAGGTTACCAAGGCTCTCACGCTTCTCTATAACAAAGAACGTCAGAGCGTCATCACTGCAGAAGTATCAGAAATTACGGGAGGAATCGAGGCCATGAGGAACAAGTAGCATTTATTTATAAAAGTAACGCATAGCATTTAACAAAATTTACTAAGTACACGCATATGAACACCACAACACAAACAACCGGAACTATCACGCAGATCATCGGCCCTATCGTTGACGCCTTTTTTGAAGGTGAGGTTCCGAATCAAGGCTTTGCACTGACGGTCAAACGTGAGGACGGTTCGACCCTTGTGCTGGAGGTGGCGCAGCACCTCGGTGGCAATCGTGTACGTGCTATTGCTATGCAGGACACTGCAGGACTCACCCGTGGTCTTACAGTAGAGAATACGGGCGCACCGATCAGTGTACCGGTCGGAGAGAAGGCGCTTGGTCGTCTCATGAACATTCTCGGCGAGACGCTCGACGGAAAAGGTGAGATCAAGGATGCTCCACGTTTGCCAATTCACCGCAAAGCCCCACACTTCACCGAGCAGGCAACCAAGACTGAAGTGTTTGAGACGGGTATCAAGTCAGTTGATCTACTCGCACCCTTTATCAAGGGTGGTAAGGTTGGTCTCTTTGGAGGGGCGGGAGTGGGGAAGACGGTGCTCATTCAGGAGCTCATCCGCAACGTGGCGACCGAGCACGGCGGATACTCGGTGTTTGCTGGCGTCGGTGAGCGTGTGCGCGAGGGTAACGACCTCTACCACGAAATGAAAGATTCTGGTGTGCTCGAAAAGACTGCGCTTGTGTTCGGACAGATGAATGAAGTACCAGGAGCGCGCGCACGCGTTGGTCTCACTGGTCTCACTATGGCTGAGTATTTCCGCGATGAGGGTGGTAAGGACGTACTATTTTTTATGGACAACGTGTTCCGCTTTACGCAGGCTGGACAGGAGGTATCATCACTCCTTGGTCGGGTGTCTTCTGCAGTAGGATATCAGCCGACCTTGGCTGAGGAAATGGGACAGATGCAGGAACGCATCACTTCGACTACTAAAGGTTCGATCACCTCGGTACAGGCCGTGTATGTGCCAGCTGACGACCTTACTGACCCAGCGCCAGCCACTACCTTCTCTCACCTTGACTCGACAGTGGTGCTTTCCCGTCAGCTGGCTTCACTTGGTATCTACCCGGCGATCGATCCACTAGAGAGTAAGTCATCCGCTCTTGACCCCTACGTAGTCGGTAAGGAACACTACGAAGTGGCGCAGGGTGTGAAGCAGGTACTCCAACGCTACAAGGACTTACAGGATATCATCGCGATTCTTGGTATTGAAGAACTTTCTGACGACGACAAGCAAACCGTATACCGCGCACGTAAGATTCAGCGCTTCCTCTCCCAGCCATTCTTTGTGGGTGAAGTATTCACTGGTACTCCCGGAAAGTATGTGTCACTAAAGGACACCATCCGTGGCTTCAAGGAAATTCTCGAAGGAAAGCACGACGATAAGCCAGAACAAGCTTTCTACATGAAGGGCTCGATTGACGAAATAACTGCGTAATCATCGACATGAAACAAGAAGCCGTATTTACCCTGACGATCACGAAGATCAACGAGCAACTCTTCACCGGTGAAGCGAATGCTGTGACAGTGCCTGGGTCTGAAGGGGTGCTGACGGTCTTGGCACATCATGAACCACTCGTGAGCTTGCTCAAGACTGGGACTATCCGCGTTCGAAAAGGAGAGGAGATTACTGAATTCCCGATAGAAAAAGGCTTACTTGAGACGAGCTACAATCAAGTGACGATACTGGTGTAGGGGTTATAAAAACAACGCGCCTCCCTTAGGAAGAGGGTCGTCTTTTTAGTTCGTGCAAAATCATTACTAGAGGTATATAATCCGCCAGTTGTATTTTAGCTCTAGGATTGGGCGCCATTTTCAAGATTACCATGACAACTTTGACGAGAAAGCTATTTCCCTTTATCAATTGGATCCACACGGTCGATCGTTCGGTCCTCAAGAAGGATGCTATCGCTGGTTTGATCGGCGCTATTATCGTGTTTCCGCAAGGTATTGCCTTTGCGACGATCGCCGGCTTGCCACCGCAGTATGGTCTCTATGCGGCTATAGTTCCAGCGATCATCGCGGCACTATGGGGGTCATCGTGGCATCTTGTCTCTGGCCCGACGACGGCTATCTCTCTCGTGGTCTTTGCTTCACTTGCGCCAATCGCTGAACCAGGTAGTGAGACGTATGTTGCACTCGCCATTACCTTGGCAGCGCTGGTTGGTCTTTTTCAGTTTTTGCTTGGTATCTTTCGGTTTGGTACGTTGGTTCGACTTATCTCACCTACAGTTGTGGTTGGCTTCACCGCTGGCGCGGGTTTTCTCATTGCTACCAGTCAGCTCAAGAATGCGCTCGGACTACCAGTGCCAGCTGGTAGTAGCTTCTACGAGACGTGGCACTATGTCTTTACGCATCTTTCCCATATCAATCTGTATATTGTAGGGGTCGTCATTATCACTCTAGCGGTTGGTATTGCGGTCCGTCGATATCTACCAAAGATACCGTACATGATACCGGCTATTTTGTTTGGTAGTATCGTCGGATTTGGATTCAATGAGCAGTTTGGCGCGGCTGTAACCGGTATTACTACCATCGGCGCGCTGCCAGTCTCTTTGCCACCGGTATCACTACCGGCTATCAATGTCGAGATCATTCGCGAGTTGTCCCTCATTGCGCTCGCGATCACACTCCTCGGACTTACCGAAGCGGTCGCGATCGGTCGTTCGATTGCTACTCGTTCCAAGCAGGTCATTGATGGCAATCAAGAATTCATTGGGCAGGGACTGTCTAACATCATCGGTAGTTTCTTTTCAGCCTATCCTTCAAGTGGATCTTTCAATCGTAGCGGTCTCAACTACGAAGCAGGTGCTAAGACCCCACTTGCGTCAGTGTTTGCGGCATTGTTTCTCATGATACTCATCCTGGTCCTCTCTCCGCTGGCGGCCTATATGCCGTATGCGGTGATGGCGGCTATTCTCTTTTTGGTTGCGTACGGTATTATCGACACACATCACATTTCATACATATTCAAGAGTGATAGAAAGGAATCTGCTCTCCTGATCATTACCTTTCTCGCGACGCTTTTTGTCGAGCTCGAGGAGGCGATTTTCATTGGTGTAATACTCTCGCTCGCGTTCTTTGTGCAGCGAGTAATGTTTGCGGAAGTGACCGAAGTGGGAGAAAGCAAGTACCATGAATCACTGGTTTCTTTGGACGAAGCACATGATGTGGAGCGCATCTTTGGCGTACTAATGGTTCGTATTGATATGTCGATAGTCTACATGAACAGCGACGCGATTGTCGAGCGCGTCAATGAGCTGTTCATGGAGCGAGAGAAGATGGAGGGTAAACCAGTGCATACGCTCGTGCTTGATTGTTCTGGAGTGAACTACATCGATATCGCGGGAATCGATGTTCTCAAAGGTCTTGTGGATAATTTACGCTCTAAGGAGGTGTCCCTTGTTATCACTGGAACAAAACACAGGGTACGCAAGGCATTGCTGAACAGTGGCCTTTGGGATTCGTTTACCAACTACAAAAATGTTGATGCTCTTCGATCTGCGATACTCGAGCGAGTGATCAGGCTTCGTTCAAAGTAGTGTAGTCACAATAAATTTGACGTAAAATTCAGAAAATGTAGTTATCAAGCTTTGAAGAAATTTGCTACAGTTAATAACATGACAGACGAACGCTTCGAGACTTTGGTGGATGAGTGTGTTACTGAGTTGCCACCGTGGGTACAAGAAAAAATGGTGAATGTCGCAATTGTCGTTCGACAGCGACCAACCGCAACACAGCGGCGCGAACATGAGCTTATGGAAGATGAAACCCTGTTTGGCTTGTACGAAGGCGTACCGCTGCCAGATCGAGGTGTCGAAGCGCCGCTTATGCCTGACATCATCACTATTTTTCAAGAACCAATTTTGGAGACGTACACCACTGAAGCGGATGTCAAAAAAAGTATCGGAGATACCTTGTGGCATGAATTGGCACATTATTTTGGCTACGATGAACCTTGGGTGCTTAAGGAAGAACAGTTGCGTGGGAAGTTGTTTTAGTAAAGTAGATCGGTGATGTCAGGATGCTCCATCACCCATGGGTCCGCTTGTAAGGATTTGTTATGGGTGGGGGAATGAACGTAAGAACGCCATCGAGATATTAGAAAAGTCACCTTTACTGGTGATTTTTCGTTATAGTGTTCATATGGGTGTACTTAAAATAATTGGATAGATTATGGTGCTATCGATGAGAGTATTTCTGGTCGTCTTTGGTGAACATGATGATAGTCCCAATGCGCAATTTCTCGGGCTACTAATAGCTATAGCCGCTGGCATTCTTTGCCTTAAAGATCTCATTGAAGGCGTACAAGCTCGGTGAAAGATCTTGGGTTGTTTGGCTTGGTATTGTTTCTTCAATTTTGATCGGATTGCTTTGGATTTTGACGATTGTCGGAGAATTTGTATTTCCGCACTAAAATTGAAGTAAGCAAAATTCAAGGTCACTGTAGTAGCGATGCCTTTACAACGCACAAAAAATAGTGCAGAATTTCGGCTGGTTTGTCGTCATGGTCATTTACAGTAGCTAATATAGAAGGGGGTGCAAAGTGGAGCATGATCTATTAAGTAGTTGGGTGGGCGTTTCGGCGCTCAGTATATTCATTGTTGCGTATCTCTTCGTGATGGTTGAGGAGTACACTAAATTCCGTAAATCAAAACCTGTGCTTCTTGCCGCTGGCTTGCTTTGGCTTTTTGTCGCAATTGGTGTACAGGGCACACCAGCCGCGGCGGAGGTTCACGAACACTTCCGCCATACCTTCTTGGAGTATGCAGAGATCCTGCTTTTCCTGATGGTGGCGATGTCCTACATCAATGTTCTTGAGGAGCGACGGGTCTTTGCGGCATTACGTTCTTACTTGGTGCGAAGTGGGTGGAGCTACCGGAAGCTTTTTTGGCTCACTGGTACGCTGGCTTTCTTCATTTCACCGGTGGCTGACAATCTCACTACAGCGCTCCTGATGGGAGCTGTTGTGGTGGCGGTCGGCGGAGCATACTCCAAGTTCATTGCGCTCTCGTGTATCAACGTGGTCGTGGCAGCTAACGCTGGCGGAGCTTTCAGTCCGTTTGGTGATATCACAACGCTGATGGTGTGGCAGAAGGGAGTAGTTAAATTCTCTGAATTCTTTGCCCTCTTCGTCCCATCATTGGTGGTGTGGTTTGTGCCGGCGCTCATCATGTCGCGCTTTGTCTCGACCGAGCCAACAACGGCAGGGGAGGGAGAAGCCGCGGTATCGATGAAGCTAGGAGCGAAGCGTATGATGTTGCTGTTTCTGCTCACGATCGTCACGGCAGTTTTGGGTCATAACTTCCTCCATATGCCCCCTGTCTACGGGATGCTCTTTGGTCTGGGGTACATGAAGGTTTTCGGGTACTACCTCAAGATCAGGTCGACTGAAGACGGTCCGTTTGATGTGATGCACCATGTGCAGCGCATTGAGTGGGACACGCTTCTGTTCTTCTACGGCATTATCATGTGTGTGGGGGCACTCGGGTACATTGGGTATCTCGCAGAGCTTTCGCAATTTGCGTACGGGGAACTCGACCATACGGTCGCTAACGTAGGAGTTGGTATCTTGTCAGCTATAATCGACAACATTCCAATCATGTTTGCGGTGCTGTCGATGAATCCTGAAATGAGTCATGGGCAATGGCTCTTGGTTACGCTCACGGCTGGGGTTGGTGGCTCGCTCCTTTCAATTGGTTCTGCTGCTGGAGTAGCCCTCATGGGTGCGGCACATGGTCACTACACGTTCTTTAGTCATTTGCGATGGACGCCAGTTATTGCACTTGGGTACGGTCTTGGTATCTGGGTGCATCTGGTGCTTAACGCTCATCTGTTCTGATGTGATCTTTCGGCCGCTAGCTAACGCTAGCGGCTTTTTTATATATAAAAAACCCCACAAAGTGCGTGGGGATTGAATATATTTCAGGTTGTGACAGTCTTCACGATGCCTTTCTTCATAGCTTGGGCGAGCGTCAACTTTTTCTTTTTGGTAAACGGCCAGATTTTCACTGGACCATAACGCCCTTCGCGATAGAACACCCGAAAGTGCAGGTTGAGTTGGCGTTCATTACACAAAAATTTTGCAACCGTTGCGTACCGACATTCCCAAAAATCACGCTTGATCCCATCTTGGCAGAGAACGCCTTGCTTCGTCATCTCGGATGGAATTTCACCGGCCATCACTTCATTTGTGTGTGCATCGAGTGCTTCCAAGTACCAAACTTTATTTGACACGATGTGCTCCTTCTAAAACAAGACTGTGAAAAATGTACAACAAAAATTCAATTTTGTGAAGGTGTTTGCTTTGTGCACGCCTACGATCCTCACTTGATATACCGAATTCGATGCAAATGAATAATTGGTACCAAACACTTATTAAGCCAGAATGGGCACTGTCGTCTTGGTTGTTTGGTCCGGTGTGGAGTGTGCTTTATGCCATCATCGTCGTATCGTTTGGATATGTGGCGTATCCTCACTTCAAGGGAGTGATACCATTCGCGGTCTTACTGCCGTTTCTACTCAACCTCAGCTTTAATTTCGCTCTCACCCCGCCGCAGTTTGGACTATAGAGTAATGTGCTCGCAGTGATAGATATTATCTTTGTACTTGTTACTTTGATCTGGGCACCTCTAGTCATTCACCAGTATGCGCCAGTAGTCGCCTACATGAACATTCTGCACTTGTTGTGGGTCTTTTTCGCGACCGTGTTACAGCTCACCATCACGTATCTTAATTTTTAAGCGCGAACGATCTGATCCAAATGAAAAACACCCTCCGGAGAGGGTGTGGGTTTTGTGAGAAGTTATTGGTCGTGCGATTGCGGCATGTCACGCTTGGTGACGTTGAGGTCGCGGCGATTCAAGAGATCGATCGCCATGACCTCGAAGTCATTCTTGTCGATACTGAACGCCGGACCGCGACGGCCGGAGGGCCAAATGATATAGGTGTCGCCGATCTCGGACGAGTCGGGACTGTTGACCTGGGTTCCAGTCGACAGGGTCTTGCCATGGTGTGTGGTGATGGTGTCCGGCATGATGCTGTTCGGATCGATCATCACCGTGTTGCCATTGATGCAGATCGGGATGAGTTTCTGGTTACGGTTACCACTCATAGGTTTCTCCTCTTTAAAGAACATCGATCCACCATTGGATCGAGCGCACAGATTACCAGAGGAGCAAAAAAAGTCAACAGGACAACGAACAGGACTGGGTACATCTTGTATAAAGATATTTTTTATTGTATGGTTTTCACGTTTGGACATTTTGTTCTTTTTAACTAGGAGGTGTTCCATGTCATTGAAAAGTCGTTTCATTACTCTGGAGGAGGCTGCGACACTTTGTGCTCAGCTGGCTGAGCGCGCGAAAGAACTTCGGGTGGACTGCGTGGTCAGTATTGAAAGTGGGGGGTGGTTTGTAGGCGATCAGATTGCGCAACGTCTAGAACTTCCTCATTTTCCAATTACTGTACGGCGATTTCCTGACGAGCAAACTTGTAACAAAAGGAAAGTACCGTCGCTCTTTAGTCGCTTTTGTACGGCGCTTCACCATGATCTCTTGCGTGCTGCTCGCGTACCGCAGGTACTACATAGCATATCTAAACCTGAATTGGTGCAAGGGAAGCGAGTCCTGTTGGTTGATGATGCTATCCATTCGGGAAAGACCATCACTGCGGCTCGGAATCACTTGTTTCAATTAGGTTCAGTAGCTGTACCAGTGGTTGCTCTAGCTAATGTGCGAGGTTTTCGGGAACCATACCTCTGCATGCTCGAGGGTCATCGATGCTACCCATGGTCGGTGATCTCGCCAGAATACGAACAATTTCAAGCCATCTATCAGAGAGGTCACGAGTAAATGAGTGCATTATTATACCAGGTTAGTATACAAAACTAACCTGGTTTTTCTTTCCCCTAGACAATTTTTGTTAGTCGTCGACTGTCGTATATACTAGTGCACACACTAAATTCAATTATGAAAAATTTACCGAAAAAACCTGCTGTACTGATCGTGCTTGATGGATGGGGTCATCGCGATGAAGTGGATGATAATGCGATTGCTGAAGCACCAACCCCATTTTTTGACCATTTGTGGAATACGTATCCGCACGCACTTTTAGATGCTAGTTCAGGCAGTGTGGGTCTGCCAGAAGGACAAATGGGTAATAGCGAGGTGGGACATATGACCATCGGCGCCGGGAAGATAATCGACACCGACCTGGTCCGTATCTCAAAAGCCGCTCACGAGCATGAGTTTGCAACCAATCCAGCCTTTGTGCAGCTGTTTGACCATGTGAAGCACTATGATTCTACTCTGCACGTGCAGGGGTTGGTTTCATCGGGGGGAATACATAGTCATAGTGAGCACTTGTTTGCATTCCTGAAGGCCGCAAAAGAAGCCGGCATAACCAAAATCGCTATTCATGCTTTTACTGATGGACGTGATACTGGCCCCCGCAGTGCTGCAGCCTACCTACGTGAACTTGAAGATGTCATCGATGATCTCGGAATTGGTTTCATCGCCACGGCTGCCGGCCGACTGTACGCGATGGACCGAGACAACAACTGGGACCGGTTGGAGAAGGTGGAAAAGGCTGTATTTGAAGGGGTGTGCGACCGGCAGTATCATGCTTGCAAGCCGTCAGCTATCATGCAGGAATTGTACGAAGAGGGGGTGGTCGATGAACAGCTGGAACCTGTGATGTTTTTCGACCATGATGGTAACCACTACATTGTGCAGCCGAACGACGGCGTCTTTTTCTTTAACTTTCGGTCTGACCGCGCGCGAATGTTGGCGAGCAAGGTGTGTGAGCATGCGCAAAATGAAAATCTCTGTTTCGTCACGCTCACACAGTACGATAAAAACCTGCCGGCGCACGTGGCGTTCCCACCGATTGATATCGATACGACGCTTGCTAACGAAGTGTCACTCGCCGGGCTGACCCAAGTGCACATCGCGGAGACTGAAAAATATGCCCACGCGACGTACTTTTTGAATTGCTTGCACGAGGGACAGTATCCGGGCGAGGAACACATCATGGTGGAGAGTCAGAAGGTGAAAACCCACGACTTGGCTCCAGAAATGCGTGCGCGAGAAATTGCCGACAAAGCGGTCGAGCAAATAGAAAGAGGGACTGACTTTTTGTTCATCAACTTCGCGAATGCTGACATGGTGGGCCATACTGGCAATGTAGCAGCTATCAAGATCGCGGTCGAGACAGTGGACAAAGAGCTGAGGCGGGTAGTGGAAGCGACACTCGCTAAAAATGGTGTGGTCTTTGTGACGGCCGATCATGGTAATGCTGAGCAAAATGTCGACCGAACGACCGGAGAGTGTCATACTGCACATACGACCAACCTGGTACCGGCAATAGTTACCATTGATGGAGGGGTATTGCAAAACGGTACTTTGGCGGATATCGCGCCGACGATGCTTCATATCATTGGGCTTGTACAGCCGGAGGGAATGACGGGAAAAAATCTATTTTCGGCACAGTAAAAATAAACCCCACAAAGTGGGGTTTGATCATCATAGGAAGATCATTTTTTGAAGGGCAGAACACTTGTATTGGTGCGAGTGGGATATTTTCCGTTTAGTGCGTCACGGAAACGAAAAAGCCCATCATAAAAGAGTTCGATCATTTTGTTCAGGCGCGCAACAGGATGATGATAGTGAGACAGTTGCTGATCAATGTTCCACTGCAACGCTCGTAGACGAGCTTGATTTTCAGGCTTTGCAGTTTTGATTGTTTGTTCGATCAGTCTCTGGCGTTCTTGTTCGAACGCCACCGGATCCGTTATGAATAACTGATGTAGTTGGTCGTGATTAATCAAGGAAGTGTGTTCGTGTGCTGTATCCATTTCTATCTCCTGTGGTGTCGTTCTGCTTAAACAGTGCGCTTATTATTACATAATGTCAAGGATACTACAGAGATGCTATACTCACTTCATTTGCATTTAATTTTTTAAAAATTCAACATGGTACAGATTCAACAAGTTACAGGCCGAGAGATACTTGATTCACGTGGTAATCCGACCGTCGCGGTGCGCGTCATGCTCGAAGGCGGAGTAGAAGCGGAGGCAATGGTGCCTTCTGGAGCATCAACTGGTGCACATGAGGCAGTGGAACTGCGCGATGGTGATATGTCACGCTATGGTGGTAAAGGCGTGCTTGCTGCCGTTGAACACGTGAACACAGTACTAGCTGAAGTAGTTGTTGGATTAGAAGCAACCGATCAACGTGCTGTTGATGCGGCCATGCTCGCGCTTGATGGAACAGAGAATAAGGGTCGACTCGGAGCGAACGCAATTTTGGGTATCTCACTGGCGGTGGCGCGTGCAGCCGCACAGGCAGAGGGAGTTCCGCTCTACGAACACATCAATACTCTGCTTGGTACGGAGCAAAAAGTGGCGTTGCCACTACCGATGTTCAATGTGCTCAATGGTGGAGTGCACAGTGACTCAGGTCTCTCTTGTCAGGAATTCATGCTTGTACCACACGGCATCACTGAATATAAAGAGCAGTTGCGAGCGGGTGCAGAAATATTTCAGTCACTCAAGAAGCTGCTTGCTGCAGAAGGTCTTTCCACGAGCGTCGGAGATGAGGGTGGTTTTGCACCACGAGTGAATAGCCATGCGAAGGCATTTGAATTCTTGCTCAAGGCTATCGAAGCGGCTGGCTATACACCAGGAGAAGAGGTTTCTATCGCCCTCGATACGGCCGCAAGTGAGTTTTACAACGCTGAGACAAACAAGTATGAACTTAGTCCGGAAGGGAAAACATTGACGGCCGCTGAACTTGGCGAGCAATATCGCACGTGGATAGAAAAATACCAGGTTATTTCAATCGAAGACGGGTTGGCCGAAGATGACTGGGTAGAGTGGTCAAGCCTGACGGAGATGCTACCAAAGCAGAAGCAGTTCACTATTGCTTCACATCCAGAAAAACTTGTATCCGATCTCCTGTTAGTTGGCGATGATCTTTTGGTAACCAACCCTAAGCGATTGGAACGAGCAATCGCTGAAAAGGCTTGTACGGCAGTGCTTATCAAAGTAAATCAAATTGGAACCTTGTCTGAGACGCTAGACTGCATTCGTTTGGCACAGGAAAACGGTATCCGCGTGGTGGCATCACATCGTTCTGGTGAAACAACTGATGATTTTATTGCTGACCTAGCGGTTGGCACTGGCGCTGAATGTATCAAAACTGGTTCACTTTCACGTGGCGAGCGGCTGGCAAAATACAACCGATTATTGGCAATCGAGGCCGAGCTCTAAGCATGGTTTGACCCAGTAGACAAACTGTTTTCAGGTCTTGATTATGAATGGTGAGCGGCGAGAGAGCGTAGTATAATACAAGAGGTTACCAGCTAACGAAGAGCCAAAAACATGCTAATACTTTACATGCGATCAACGTGTCCATTTTGTCAGCGAACCCTGCAGATGGCGGAAAATCTGAAAGTGGAACTTGATCAACGAGATATTGATGATTCCGAAGAGGCGCTTGCCGAACTCATGGAAAAAGGGGGGAAGCGTCAGGTACCATTCTTGGTTGATACAGAGAAAAACATCTCTATGTATGAAACTGAAGATATTATCGAGTATATGCGTGATAACTGCGCTCAGACTAATGCTGGTAGTGATGCGACAAAGCCACGAGTACATGTTGGTGGATCAATGTGTACATCGTGCGAGGGTTAATGGTCTAATCAAATACATCATATGACATTTCCAACCATCAACTACAAATTCAACGATCTTCATGAGGCGCAGGCTCTGACAGATATTGTTGAACAAAAATGTGCAGCATTTGAAAAGTACCTTCACGAGAATCATGATGTGAATTGCGATGTGGAATTTAAAAAAGTTGCGCCACAGCTAAATGGTCAGGTGCATCGAGTGGAGATCAACCTACAAGTAGATGGAACATTGTTTCGTGCAGTAGCAACAGAAGAAAGTTTTGAAAAAGCGATTGATGAAGTCCGTAGTGAACTTGATAATGAGTTACGCAAAGCGAAAGAAAAGCATGAGACTTTGAGGAAGCAGGGAGCGCGAGAAGCAAAAGAACAGATGATGAATGTTGAATAAGCAAAACAAAAAAGCCGGCGAGCGAAGCTCGCCGGCTTTTTCTATTTTGCTATCGAACGTAGATAATCAGTAAAATCAGTCTCTTTCTTTCCTTCTGGAATGACGCGAAGAAGACGCAGGGTACCGCCCAAAAATTCTGCTTTTTTTATCTTAACTCGCTTTTCATCGAATTTAAAAAAGGCATCTCCGATTCCGGCAAAAGCGTTGATCACTCGCCACGCATGCCGGCCGGCTTCGCCGGCCGGCAGATCAAACGGATCAATCATAAGCTCGCCCTGTTCCTTGGTGAGCTTGTGGCAGTAGGTCGCCATTTCGTGGGTTTGCTCTTGTGGTGAAAGCTCTCCAGCGATCCATGCTGGTATCACTTCTGCAAGTAACTCGCTGCCCATGTCTGCAAGTAGCACATCCAGTACTGGTCCACTTATTGGCCAATTGTCTTCAGAGACAAAAAATTGTTCTTGTTCAAGGATCGGTCCGTGATCCATCTCCTTATCCATAAGCATGATCGTCACTCCGACATCCTCGGGATTATTTTCTAGGATAGCAGTTCGGATCGGACTCGCCCCACGAAGTTTTGGCAGTAAGGAAGGGTGAACGTTCAAAACACCGTATTTGGGTAGAGTAAGTAGCCAGTCTGGTAAAATAAAATTGTACGCAACGACCACAAACAAATCCCATGGCTGACTTTCTAGTTGTGAGCGGGCGACGTCATCCTTATAGTTAGTTGGCTGAAAGACGGCAATTCCTTCTTGTTCAGCCCAAAGTTTAACAGGTGGCGGGGTGAGCTTTTGTCCACGTCCTGCCGGTCGATCAGGATTGCAGACGATCAGGGAAGGAAGTAGCCCTGCTTCTTTTAGTTTCACGAGTATAGGAACCGCAAGTGGTTCGCCACCAAAAAAAACAAACGTAAGATCAGTCATGTGCTTCACTTATTCCAGTCGGTCGATCTCTTTTATTCCAGGTTTCTTCAGCTCGATCAATATATAGAATTCCGTCCAGATGGTCACACTCATGTTGAAGGATCTGCGCCAAAAGTCCACCTGCGCCACGAGTGAACGGCTGACCATGTTCATCAAGAGCTTTAAGAGTGACGTTTTTATGACGCTGCACGAGACCATAGGTGTCTTGCACTGACAAACAACCCTCACCAACAAGATGTGTTTTCTTTGATAATTTTATGATTCGTGGATTGATTGCGATGATGGTAGGGAGAGCGTCATCTCGTTCTTTGTTTTGATCTTCAACAAGAAACATGCGCTTCGCCACACCGACTTGTGGAGCAGCAATTGCGACAGCAGCATAGCCATCGACATCATATGTTTTAATAGCCGCTCGCATGCCGGCAAGAATCTTTTTCACTGTTCCATCGGCGAATTCCTCAGGAGTAACCTCTTCGGCGATACTGTGAAGCGCCTGGTGGTTTTGTGGCACCAATTTTTTCATAGATGTTCATACTATATCGAATGATGCTAAAAAGAAAAGGGCCAGTATATTTAGCGTTCGTACAGATAATTTTATACGATCCGTTCAGGATTGATCTCGATCTTTACATATGGTGGCAAACTACGTAGCTTTGCAAGTAGTGGCGCGTGCCCAGTCTGTCCATTTGGTGAGATCCTGATCAGGCCGTGTCGTTGTGCCTTTTCTTTGGTTGAGTTTGGGCTGTTGTAATATTGGACTTCATATCCAGTGAGAGCGGAAAGAATCGGCTTTTCAAGCTCAAGTACGGAAGTGCTTGTGCCGAGCCAGGTGAGTAAGATGAAAGTGCAAAATGGAGGGTACTGCAACATTTTTCGGAGCGCGATCTCGTCATCATAAAAGCGCTCGATTGCGCCACGGGTGGCATGAATGAGAAGGGTGTCAGTTTCGGTCCTCGTTTGCACAATGACTTCTCTCGCAGTACATTCACGCAACTTCATAAGTAAACGGAATAGAGATTCGTCTGCTCGCCAAGTCGGGATCGTGCGCGCTGCATCAAGTGAAATAATGGCACTAACATCAACACCAGCACTAATGAAAGGGAGAGCAATTTGAGTGCCAATAAGCACACCAGAACGTTTTGCATAGAATTCCCTTACCAGTTTGGCAGCTTGTTTGGTGGTGGGGGCGGTTATGTTATCGATGATAGTAACGTCACTTCCTGGCATAATCTGTCTCCACTCATCGTAAACCTGCTGAATTCCAATCCCGCGCTCACGGAGACGCCATGATCCACAATGACCACAGACATCAGCCGCCCGCACCCTTCGACCGGAAGTACTCGAAACAAACCAGCGCTCCTCGGCACCATTTTTTACTGTGCGAATCAGTGAAAAAGGGGTATTCGAGTCAGGACAGCGGAAAATGTACCCGCAATCAATACAGGCGACAACTGGCGCGAGGCCACGACGAGCGGCATAAAAAAAGACGTGGCCTCGCGCCTCAAGTGCTCGCTCGACACTGACCAGTAATTCTTTAGAGAAAAGCTGAAATGGCGCTTCTGGTTTTGGCTTGTCGCGTTGTGTGATGATGATCAGGGGAGCGGTGAAGGCAATGCGTTTTACTTCCTCTCCATAGGTGAGAAAAGTTTCGTTTCGACGTTGGACCTCATCTTCAGTGCGTGGCACCGTATCGCCAAGCAGAATCGACCGGCCAGATATTTTTGCGTACGTGATCAATGCTTCCTTGTGATCCAGGTACGGACGTTGTCGCGCAACGTAATGAGCACTTGCAGCTTGTTCAATGATTATTGCAATAAGATCTGCTCGTTCGAGGTAGGCGTGAGAAGGGGTGGTAATGATGAGTTTCGCTGTTGCAACATCAGTGAGTTTTAGATAGGCAGATTCACGTTGTTTTTTAGTCTGATGAGGAGAAAAAATAATCAGACGATCCTCAATACCTTGGCTGAGTTGTTTCACTGCATTATCGACCTCAACCGCTGTCGGTACTACGATCATGATCGAACCGCGGTGCGCAAACGTGCTGCGAATGAAACCCTGATACGCCACGTATCGATCGTCTATCCGAGCGGTGAGTAATTGGGGGGTGGTTTCTTCGTCGTGTTTGACTAATGACGTTCGGGGGTAGGGTTGACTACCGGTTCGAACATCTGGAGGAAGTAGTGCAAACAAAAGGGCACCGATAGAGGCTGGATATTGTGCAGAAAGTGCCTCAGCTGTTTTGCGAATAGTTTCAGGCAAGACAACAGGATCAGCTTGGTGGGGAAGTTTTCGAAGCGAGAAAGTCGCAGCTTTAAGTGCGGTTTTCGTGGTGCTAACTGGTCTTACCTCAGTTACGATCGCACGTTGATTTTTTCCTCTAATTGGTACTTCAAGAAAAGAACCAATAGAATACTCAGTACTGGAAAAATAAGAGAGTGATTCAAGCTGTGTACCGCGGATGAGAGGAGTGACTTGAATGACAAACATACGTGGTGGTCATTATAGCAAACTGAGCGAGTCTGTCGGCTTGTAAAAAGGGAGGTGTCGTGGTTTCAGTTTTGCGTCAGAAATAAAACAGGGGCGGAAATCCTTTGGATTTTCGCCCCTGTTTTGAATAACTCTTAAAACTCATCAAGATATGAAATGTCAGCTCCTAAGCTGGTGAGTCGTTCTACCAATTTCTCATAGCCACGATTGATGCTGTAAATGTTGCGAAGGACAGATTCACCCTCAGCCCCGAGCATGCCGATGAGCAGGATAGTTGCTGGGCGAAGTGCGGGTGGGCAAATGAGCTCAGCAGCCCGCAGTTTGGTCGGACCAGTAATGAAAATACGATGAGGATCAGCAAGTACCGTGTCCGCGCCAAGTTTATCAAGCTCAGTGAAGTAAATGGCACGTTTTTCATATACCCAATCGTGAATAAGCGTTTGACCGGTTGCTTGAGTGGCGATGACTGCAAAAAAGGGGAGATTATCAATGTTGAGCCCAGGATACACAGAAGGATGAATCTTCTCGTGCAAGGCGATCAGTTTTGATGGTTTTGTAGTAATGTCGACAAGTTTAGTTTTACTGTTGTGGCTATAGTAAGGTTTTGATTTTTTATACTGGAATCCCATTTTTTCTAGTTTCAGTAGCTCCAACTCCAAAAATTCAATCGGACAGCGGGTAATCGTAATACTTGAGTTTGTCACCAACGCTGTCGCTAAAAAGAACATACTGTCAGTGGGATCTTCAGACAGGGTGTATTCGATGTTCTGATCTATTTTTGCAAGTCCAGTAACTGTCAGTGTTGTGGTGCCAAAACCTTCGATTGATACGCCTAGCTGCTGTAAAAAGATGCAAACCTCCTGCACCATGTAGTTAGCGGAAGCATACTTAATGATCGTGGTCTCTGGTCGACCAGCCGCTGCAAATAAGGCATTTTCTGTTACCGTATCACCTGACTCATACAAAATGATCTCGCTCGGCTTTTTTGGCTCTACGGTCACTTCAAAGGAGTTGCTTGTGGTGTTAATTGCTACTCCAAAATGTTCAAGTGCATAAAAGTGGGGCTTGACCGTTCGACTGCCTAATTTGCAGCCGCCAGATTGTGGAAGTGAGAATGATCGTAACTGATGAATGAGCGGTCCGATGAACATGACGATGCTGCGGGTGCGTTCGGCCGCTGTCTTGTCGATTTTTGAAAGGTCGAACTTTTTTGGGGGTGTAATAACTATGGTGGTGTCATGCCAATCCACTTTTACACCGATACTTTCAAGTACTTCAATAATGCGATGAACTTCTTCAATGCGAGGCATTCGGTGTAGTGTGGTGGTACCTTTATTTAACAAAGCAGCACAAAGTAGTCCAACTGCTCCATTTTTTGAAGTATTTGTCTCAATTGTACCGTGAAGTTTTTTACCACCTCGTATGCGGATATTAACTGTACCAGGGGAGAGAGTAATCAGGTTCTTGCCGAGTGCTCTCCCAATCCGTTTCAACATATCAGCGCTTACGTTTTGTTTACCTGATTCGATCCGTGCAACCGCACTCTGGGTGGTCTTCAGTTTTTTGGCTAAGTCAGTTTGGGTTAGTCCTAGGGTTTCGCGAACGTCAGCGATACGAGTTCCAATATGTTGCATACTGAATGAGTATAGCATAGGTGCTATATCCCAATATTCTAATGTCTGTGGATGTTGAAATTGTGATGTCATGATGATTGTACAATCCCTGAAAAAAGGTACTATTGTCGATACTAAATTATGTTTGGAAGTTGGACACCAAAAGTGGGTATTGACCTAGGTACAACCAGTATTCTTGTCTTTGTGCCAGGTCAGGGGATCGTCTTGAACGAGCCGTCAGTTGTGGCTGTGTCTGACGACAATAAAGTACTTGCAGTAGGTACTGAAGCAAAACTCATGATCGGCCGCACTCCCGAGAATATTCGTGCGTACCGACCGATGAAAGATGGGGTGATCGCTGATTACCGAGTGACCGAAGCAATGTTGCGGTACTTCTTGCGTAAATCAATGAGTAAATACAATTTACTTCGCCCGGACGTTATGGTTTCAGTGCCGGCAGGAGTTACCTCGACTGAGCGACGTGCAGTGGTAGAAGCGACAATAAAAGCTGGTGCCCGTAACGCGTTTGTTGTTAAGGAACCGATCTTGGCGGCAATTGGAGCTGGAGTCCCGATCTACGAACCACAAGGGCACATGATCGTTGATATTGGCGGTGGCACCATCGACGTAGCAGTGATCTCGCTTGGTGGCATTGTGGCTGCTAACTCAGTGAAATGTGCTGGTAATCGTATCGATGCAGCCATCATTGATTATGTAAAAAAGACCCGTAATCTCTCTATTGGTGAAAAGACCGCTGAGGAAATTAAAATCACCGTTGGTTCAGCGCTCCCGCTTGAAGAAGAGTTGGTAATGGATATCAAGGGTCGCGACATGCTTTCTGGGTTGCCTCGAACCACGGAGATCAAAAGTAATGAAGTAGTAAAGGCGATCGGAAAAGAATTACGTGAGATGGTAAAGGCGATCAAAGACGTGTTCCAAGAGACTCCTCCCGAACTGGCTGCTGACATTATTGATGGCGGTATCATCATGACTGGCGGTACTTCACAATTACGAAATTTTCCAGAACTTATTCGTCGACGTACTGGTGTGAAAGCAAAAGTAGCCGAGCAAGCACTTTTTTGTGTTGCTAAGGGAACTGGTATTGCTCTCGAGCATCTCGATGTATATAAACGCGCAGTGTTAGCTAAGAAGTAGTAAGAAAAAGTCGGCAGGGGATTATCCTCGATTCTGTTGTTCCAAGTGCGCTACTATAGAGAACATGGAAGGTGTACCACAGAAATTTACGTCTCCGGAGGAGGAGATAGCATTTTTACGTAAACAGATTGCTGAGCGAGAGCGGGCATTACTTGAACGTTCAGCGGTCATTGATCAAGCTGATGTAGAAACACTCGGTCGTGAACAGATTAGAGAGTATGTAAGTTTTACTCCGAAAATGGTGCTTGATCCATCTTACGAATTAAAAGATGAAGCACTGGTTCGATCAGTTGAGGCAGTTAGTATTGCTTCTGACCCGGTCGGTGAGGTGATGGACATAGCGTTTGAAAAAGGCATTAAAAACGCTCTTACGGTACTCGATAAAGTGAATAGCGCGTATGTTATTGACGAAGTACACCGACGTCTTATCGAACATATCAATGCTGGAGCAAAAGTTGCGGACCTAAAAGAAGGAGTACCGTCCTGGCACGTACTTCATATGACACTCTATGAGGTTGCGTTGCCAGCACAGAAAGCCAAAGATGGTCACGAGCTACAGTTAGCTGAACTGGTAGGAACGATGGAGCAATTATTTGCTGGATTACGCACTATTGGATCGGTCAAGGAGGGAAATCATTTCGCGATCGAGATTGCGGTGGCTGACAAGAGTGATGACATTATTCTCTATATTGCAGTACCCAACGAGTTTAAGAATCTTTTTGAAAAACAGACACTCTCGCTCTTTCCGCATGCGGTACTTACTGAGCAGCCCCATGACTACAATATTTATGTCGACGGAGGTCATACCTTAGTGTCTGATGTCGTACTCAAACAACATCCGATCTATTCGATCAAAACACATGAGGAGTTTGCCGCTGATCCTTTTAAGGTGATGCTGAACGCCTTTTCTAAGATCGAGCGAGAAGGTGGTGGTGCGGCAATCCAGTTCATTATCCGACATCCTCGAAAAGACTACCGAAAGGAGCTGGATAGTATTGTTAAGGCAGTTGAGAAAGGAGTTAAACCAAAAGAGGCGATTGCTCGCAGTACACTCATTGGTGATTTCTTTGTCTCCACTGAAAAACTGTTCTTTTCTAGTGAAAGCAAAAAAAAGGCAGACGGTACCGAAGAGGTAAAACCAGTTGATACGCTGGCACTAGAGATCTTTCGTAAGAAATTAGCGACACAATTGTACGAGGTGAACATTCGAATTGTTGTATCTGCTACGTTGCTGCCACGAGCGGAGCAGATCTTGTATGAGCTACAATCGACTTTTAACCAATTCAATACTACCAACAGCAACCAATTTAATTTTGTAAATCAAAAGGGAATACATTTGCGACATGCGCAGAAAGCTTTTTCTTTCCGTCAGCTGTCGCCTAAAACACTCTTGCCACTCACTACCACTGAACTTGCGACCCTGATTCATTTTCCAGCTGATGGAGTCACGTCAACTGATCAATTCAAGCAATCCTACGCGCGAACCGCAGCAATACCGACAACAATGCCCACCGAAGGGACGCTCCTTGGTATCAACAAACATCGTGGTATCGAGCGGCCAGTTTATGTTACGGAGAAGGATCGCATGCGCCACTTCTATGTTATTGGACAAACAGGTACTGGTAAGTCAGTCTTTTTGAAAAATCTCATCATCCAAGATATTCAGTCGGGGGCGGGGGTTTGTATGATCGATCCGCATGGTACGGATATTCAGGATGTGCTTGGGGCGGTGCCACCAGAACGTGAGCAGGATGTTATTTACTTTGACCCGTCTCGTCTGGATCGAGTGATCGGTCTTAATATGCTCGAATATGATCCACAAAGACCAGAGCAAAAGACCTTCGTAGTCAACGAACTCTTTTCCATCTTCCAGAAACTTTATGGTGCTAACCCCGAGTCAATGGGGCCAATGTTTGAACAGTATTTCCGTAATGCCACCATGCTCGTAATGGAAGATCCAGAAAGTGGTAATACACTGATGGATATTGGACGGGTTATGGCGGACGCTCAATTTCGCCGGAGAAAACTGGAGCGGGCGACCAATCCAGTGGTGATACAATTTTGGCGAGAGATTGCCTTGAAAGCTGGCGGTGAAGCATCGCTTGAGAACATTGTGCCGTATATTGTCTCTAAGATCGACCCGTTGACCGCCAATGACTACATTCGTCCAATTATTGGTCAGCAGCGCAGCTCGTTCAATTTCCGACAGATCATGGATGAGCGGAAAATATTGCTCATCAACCTTTCCAAGGGTCGTCTCGGGGAGATCAATGCCAACCTCATCGGAATGATCTTTGTTGGAAAGATACTCATGGCAGCGTTGTCGCGTGTTGATGATCCGACCATGAGCTTTCCACCGTTTTATCTCCATATTGACGAGTTTCAAAATATCTCAACCCCAGCGATTGCTTCAATCCTTTCTGAGGCTCGCAAGTATAAATTAGGCCTCACAATGGCGCATCAGTTTATTGCGCAACTGCAACCAGAGATCAAAGATGCTGTTTTTGGTAATGTCGGATCAATGGCGGCTTTCCGAGTTGGTAATGAAGATGCCCAGGTGTTGGAGTCACAGTTTGCTCCTGTTTTCACTGCTCCCGATCTTATGAATGTCCCAAATTGGAATGCTTTCTTACGAGTGCTTGCAAATGGTACTCCGACAGTGCCGTTTAGTATTGCAACCGTTCCACCACCAGAGACTGACCATGCTCGAGTTGCAACACTGATTGAGCAGAGCTACCAGCGTTACGGACGGGCACGTACCGAAGTCGAAGAAGAGATTCGTATTCGCTATCAAAAGCCTGTACCACCCGTGCCACCTGCTTCGCTTGCAAGGTAATGAGAAAGTACCCAGCTATGAATCAACAAGACATTTCACAACTCACAAAACAGCAGTCTCAAAAAAAAACGAGAGACGATGTTGTTCGTGATGAGTTGGATCTGTCTTCTTCGTCTGACCAAGAACTTTTTTTAACGAGTGTTGAAAATTTGTACAGTACCGTCATGAGCTATGAAGCGATAGCGAGAAGAGAACAATACCATCAGTTATCTTTCGCTGATGTGCGAGGGGAAGAAATATTTGAGGCAGCTGGGGGACTTTGGCAAGACATACAAGGACGAATGTCTCGTTACCGAAAGCAGACTGAACAAACAACGTCTTCTCTGTCTGATCAAGAAATAGAATTATTACAGAAAAAGTACGATGATCTTCTTTTGTTGCGTAATTTACTTGAGGAAGTGTACGGTACAGACGTAACCATCTCGAAAAAAAACCGCCTAAACCGAGCTGTAGACAACGATCGTAGCAAAGAAAGTGAAAACCTCACGGAGTCTAAGCCGGTGGTACAAAGGAATAAGGACGAAAAGGTTGATAATGAAAAAATAAATGAAATCAAACGTATTTTTAAAGAGCTGGAACAAATTTTATATACAGCTGAAAAACACGTTACAGTAGTGCGGGCGCGAGTACTGAATCGTATTCCCTCGGTAGAGCGAGTTGCTGATACAGGAACGCGAATCAATGAACTAAATGATTGTGCTAATCGTTTAGTTAATCTTCGTAAACGTATTGAATTCGCCAAAACTGAGCGGATTGAACTTTCAGTTTTACAGCAAACATTCAAAAAATATTCGAGGATGATTGGAAAACTTATTAATCGAGTCGATCATCTTGAAGAGCTTTTAGTGCAGCGCAAGATTGATGCTACACTTACTGCTCAATCAATGCCAGCAAAGATCGTTTCAAAAGTCATCCCTGATATGCCTCGAATGAATGTTCGTGATGATAATCAGGTACCAACAACATCCTCAGAACTACCTTCAGATGCTGAAGTTACAGCTTTGGCTAAAACAGTATTTGAAGACCAATTTTACACAAGCGCTGAACGCAAAAAAACCCAAATATTGTGTGAATCACTGTATCGCTCAGTCGCAGCTGGTGGCTCGTCAACTGAATGCAATAAGCAGTATGATGCACTGCGAGAATATATTGCTGTGCTTCAAAAATCTCCGAATGTTGCCGATCTTCGAGAGCGCGCAACACGGATCATCCAACGAGTTACTGCTGGCATGACCTATGATTCAGGTATCCTGCGAACGGTACGACGATTGGAACATGACTTTCGTTCTGTGGCTGATGATCCAAAGAAAAGCGAGGAGCGAACAAGGGCAGCCTATAGAGATCTTGAACAGTTTGTTCGCAAACACGAAACGGAATGGTTAATGATCTGTGGACTTAATGTGCCAAAGTCAGGAATCGAAGGAGTTTCTACCGCTCGAACTTTGCGAGAGACATTGCTTATCGAACGTGATCGTCACCGAATGCTCGTACAGGATCCTAAAAAACAAGTGTTGGTCGATAAGCTCATTCGGAAGCTCTCGGTTATACCCCCAACTGGTCTGTCACTCGAAACTGATATTCCCGAAATAATCAGACTGATTCGCGCCATTGATGTGCCTGATCAACAGGGAGAATTAAACATTGTCACACGCGGAGTCGACACCCTGGCAGAAGCGCAGCCGGTGAAAACAGAAAATGAGGAAGAAGAAAGTGCACATGTTTTATCACAAACGATTCATAAGGTGATGGATGTATCAACGGAGGACGTTGAAGAATCGGTGGAGATTAGAGTTGCCGAAAAGACGAAACAGCGAATATTTGAACAGACACACACACCTACACAAGTACCCGCTGTTGATCTCGAGAATGAGGAGAGAGTGGTTGATAATACTCTGGTCGCTACACTGGAAAAACAGGACCCTGTAAATGCAGTAAGATCTATTTTCACCCCAAAGCTTCAGAGAGCCGCACCAATCTTGTCAGAACACTCATTGACTCGTCGGTATCTGTCAGCGGCAAAGTACCAAGATTTTATCGCGAGGCACTATACGTCACCTGCAGCCTTTGAACGAATTTTAGATTTGACAATCACACAGATTGAAGCACAGACGATTGATGCACTTGAACGTTGGTTAGGTGAAGAACGCGCAACAGCCTTTACTTTCCTTGAAGAAATGTCTGTTGGTAACATACTGAGATTTAGTGAAAGTAATGAAATACGCACGATAGTAACTGCAGAGAATATAAAATATGAAACTTTTTTGGTTTGGCTTGATCTGTTGCCAGAAATGTTATCAGTGGTTGGGGAAGATTTGGATCAACCATTCGGATGTTTGTATGCAAAATGGATGATTGAAACAGAAATGGAACGAGAGAGGGCAGTGATGACTCGTTAATTCACAGTCTGTGTCTGTTTGCTAATAAGTTTATAAAAGAAGAGTGTTATTATGTCACATATGGTAAACGACAGTTCTTTGGTCGGAGGAAGACCGCCATTCGCATTTGATCTTGAGTCACAAAAAGGAATGATGATTCTTTTGGCTGCCATTCGTGTAAGCGAACTTGCTCCAGAACAAAAAAATGAACTCCGCGACCTAGCTTTTTTGTATACAAATGGTGGGCGAGACCAGTCTGTTCGCATTATGCTTGAACAGAAGGTGCTTGCTGCTGGACTCCAGCCACCTGCTCCGATTGCTCCACCACAGCCAGTCATAAAGCCAGCTCCTTTTGGTACATCACGTCCTGCCCCAACTTTTTCATTTGCACCAGCTAGTGTGATAAAAGACGCACAATCGCAGCCAGCTCCTTCTGTGTCACCTACTGCTGCACCATCAGTACCCGCGACCGGTCAGCAAGATCAAGCAAGAGCAGTAGTGGCATCTGAGCCAGTGCAACCAGCTGAGCCGACTCCTCGCGCCGCGCCGATAGTAGAACCAGCAGTGGTTTCGACTCCTGTATCGATAGAGGAACCTCTTCCTGCGGATACGCAGTCATTGCCCGTACCTGAAGTCATGCCAACAGTTGTCGTTCCGACACCGTCGCCAGTAGCTGCTGAAATAAAACAGGAACCTTCAGCTTCAGTTCAAATAGAACAACCTACCGTACAGCCTGTAGTAGAGAATACTGTTTCTGCCGCTCCTATTGCATATGATTCAGAGCAGGCAACGCAACGAATTCGAGAGATCAAAGCACTGGTAAATGAGCAAGTTGGTAACCCCGTTAACTTAGTTGATATTAACAACGATGTTGGTCGAGAGTACATGGCCGCGCTACTTGATGCGATGAAGAAAATAAACAGTGGAACTTCTGCCATTTCAGCAATGCGCCGTCTTGAAGAATCTTTCAAAATAGTGCAAAAAACACTGGAAGCTCACAAGGAGAATGAACAGGCTCCCGCAAAAGAAGTGGTCGAATCAGTTGCTCCTGTTCATGAAGTTGCACCAGTCATCAGCCAGGAGATTGAAGACAGTTCCGTACCAGCTTCTTTTCCAGTAGTAAATGAAAATACTGCTGATAATGTCGCTACCGATCTTCCCCCCTCACCACACTTTGCAGAAGTTATAAAAAACGTTTCTCAACAGTCGTCTCTTGGGCCGATTGTCCCACCAATTACGCAACCCGAACCCCGCCTTGAACCAGAAGAAATACCTGAAACACCTAGCTCCGTTGAATCGATAGCAGAAGAGGCTGTCGATGATAGTAATCGAGAAGTAGTCCCACCAACTCCAGTAATCCAAACTGAAGAAGTGCCACTGATGCCATCCGATCGACCAAATAAAGTGGCCGCGATACCAGCGGGTAAACCAGGTCCAATACCAGCTCGAAAGAATATGGACGAGATCGAGTCAGCATGGGGCCCAGCGACAGATACACTACGTGCCTCGGTGAAGTTTGGCGAAGTCACGTCCTTGGCACAGAGTGAGCAACAGTTACGTACTCCAAATGAGCTTCCTCTTGCGTCTGATTTAGCTACTTCTTCAGCTGGTGATCCGCTCTTCACTCGAGAAGTTGAAGACGGTCTACAACAACTTTTGGCAGAATGGTCACTCTTCAAGAAGAGTGGACTCTTTGGTACTGGTCCAAAAGGACGCGAGCACCCACTCTTTAAAAAGATGGCTGGTCTACAAATTCCGCTTCTCCTAGCTGGCCGTTTTGAGGGCGCAACTCAAGAGATCAAACAAAGCATCACTGATTATATGAATGGATGGCGTTACGAGCAGGGTATTATCTACGAACCGGGTGAAACTTTCGAACACTACCTCCGTCGTGTCATACGTCATATTCTTGATTTGCAAAAAAAACGTCATCACTCATAATGTTGGTGCATGAATCAGTATCACCACGCAACGATATTGCAGGTCGATAGAATAGATGATTTTGATCCATCCTCTTACGTCGTGTCGGCGGAGCGGCAAGTGGTGAAGGTAGCACGTTTTGGAATAGACAATGCTCGTGAGTTGGTCCGTCAGACATATCAACGACCAGCCAACGCAGATCAGCAGTTGCTAATAGTGATAACTGATTTCATCACTCATGAAGCGCAAAATGCGCTTTTAAAGGCACTTGAGGAACCTCCGCACTCGACACTCTTTTTATTTGTCGTGCCTAATGATTTTGTTGTTTTACCAACCCTAGCTTCACGTTTTTATTTTGCGGCACAAGTTCATGAAAGGGCGACTCAAAATACAAATGAATCGTTCAAAGTTTTTTTAGACCAAACACCAAGTGAGCGTATTGCGATGGTAGAAGCGATGATTAAAAAAGATGATCGTGTTTGGCAGCGTTCAATCAAACGAGGTCTAATTGACTACCTTGTAGCTAGGCAAGCGATCGATTTTGTCGCTCCACTTGAGTATGGTGCGCGTACCTTATTGACTCGTGGCGCATCTAATAAAATGTTGCTGGAACACATCGCACTAATTCTGCCAGTCTCGTGACATTTCTAAGAAAATGGTACACTGCCGGATATAATTGAAAGAAATATTCTATGGATACAGAGATCAAACAACGCTTACAAGAGACAAAAGAATGGCTCCAAAAGGAGTATTCAGGAATTCGTACCGGACAAGCGAACCCAGGCTTGCTAGATAGTGTTCGCGTATCAAGCTATGGTTCGTTTATGCCCCTTAATCAAGTAGGGAGCATAGGTATTGAGGATGCGCGGACTCTTCGGCTTTCACTGTGGGACGGCTCTCAGATCTCTGCAGTTGAGCAAGCGATACGTGAGGCTGATCTCGGTGTCTCTGTAGTAACTGATTCTTCAGGGGTTCGGGTTATTTTTCCAGAGTTAACAATAGAGCGCCGTGAGCAACTATTGAAACTCGCAAAAAGCAAACTTGAGGATGCTCGAATCGCTGTCCGGGCGGTGCGTGACGAAGTAATGAAATTCATTGATAAAAGTGAAAAAGCTGGCGATATCAGTGAAGACGAAAAGTTCACTAAGAAAGAATTTGTTCAAAACGCAATTGATACAACCAATCGAGAGTTGGAACTTTTGTTTACCCAGAAAGAGCAAGAATTAAAAAAGTAATCTATGTCTATCCTACTTTTTTTCGTCGTTCTTTTTATACTCATTCTTGTTCATGAGTGGGGGCACTTCATTGTGGCCAAAAAGACAGGGATGCGTGTTGATGAGTTTGGTATTGGTTTCCCACCAAAACTTTTTGGTGTCAAAAAGGGAGAAACAGAATATACCTTCAATGCATTGCCAATTGGAGGCTTCGTAAAGATCTGGGGCGAAAATGGTGAAGATCTAACCAACACAGATCAGTCAGTAGATAAGTCGCGTGGTTTTAATGCACGGCCTAAGTGGGCACAGGCCTTGGTGTTAGTAGCCGGAGTCACTATGAACATATTGTTTGCGTGGTTCTTATTTACTGTTACTAATATGTTGGGGGTACCAATGCCAGTTGATGAGGCCGCCGCTACTGAAGCAGCTCAACTGTATGTGGTTGGTACGGTACCAGAAAGTCCGGCAGCGGTGTTGCCGGTCGGAGCCATCATCAACACTGTTACTGTGGGTGATGTATTACTGGATCAGCCGACTCCTTCAGAATTCACTACGGCAGTACAACAAGCCGGGGAAGTTGGCGTACGGGTCGCGTACACGCACAATGATAGTGCAGCATCAGTTGAGCTCGTGCCAACAAAAGGGCTGATTGAAAGTGATCCAGAACGATACGCAGTTGGAGCTTCGTTGTCGATGGTCGAAGTTGAAAAAATGGGCCTCATTGCCGCGGTTGCAGATGGATTTTCTACTACCTGGCATGGCTTAGTGAGTATAACCACGGGACTTTGGTCACTCCTTAGTCAAATCTTTGTTGGAGAGGCTGACTTCTCTCAGGTCGCAGGACCGGTCGGAATCGTTGGAATGGTGGGTGATGCAGCGTCGTTTGGGATCGTTGCGCTACTTACCTTTACTGCCATCATCTCACTCAATTTGGCAGTTATAAACCTACTGCCGTTTCCAGCGCTCGACGGGGGACGATTGGTATTTGTGTTCATTGAAACAGTAACGCGAAAACAAATTTCACCAGAATGGGCCGGCCGAGTTAATCTTGTTGGGTTTGCACTGCTAATGCTACTTATGATCGTGGTTACCTATAATGACATTACTCGATTATTGTAATTTATGCGACAGTCAAAACTCTTTACTAAAACGAAACGTGAGGCGCCAGCCGATGAGGTGGCAAAAAACGCCCAGCTTCTGATCCGCGCAGGATACATATACAAAAATATGGCTGGTGCCTATTCATTCTTACCACTTGGGTTACGAGTGATCGAAAAGATCAATCGGATCATTCGGGAAGAAATGAACGCGATCGGTGGACAAGAGTTGTATATGCCAAGCCTACAGGATCCGGAACTCTGGAAAAAGACCGATCGCTGGAGTGATGAAAAAGTAGATGTCTGGTTCAAGTCCGAGTTACAGGCTGGTGGCGATATTGGTTTTGGTTGGACGCACGAAGAGGTGGTAACCGATATCATGCGTCAGTATGTTTCTTCGTATAAAGATCTGCCTTTCTCGGCATACCAAATCCAGACAAAATTTCGCAACGAAGTGCGTGCTAAAAGCGGCATCATGCGTACGCGTGAATTTTGGATGAAAGACCTGTATTCATTTGCGGCTACGCAAGAGCAACATGACGCCATGTATGAGGCTGCTGCACAAGCTTATGAGCGAATATTTGATCGAATCGGAATTGGTGAAAAGACCCACAAGACATTTGCGTCTGGTGGCGCATTCAGTAAGTTTAGCCACGAGTATCAAACACTTGCAGAAGCGGGTGAAGATGTTGTCTACGTTTGTGAAGAAAAAGGAATTGCTGTCAATGAAGAAGTGCTTGAAGAGGTAGACCTTTCTGAGCTTGGGGTAACTCGAGAAGAGCTGGTAAAGAGTAAAAGTATCGAGGTTGGTAACATTTTCTCTCTCGGTACAAAATTTTCAGAAGCGATTGGTCTTACTTTTAAGGACGAGACTGGTGAGAATTGTCCAGTTATCATGGGTTCGTATGGTATTGGCCCTGCTCGCTCAATGGGCACTGTTGTGGACTTGCTCGCTGATGAAAAGGGTATTGTCTGGCCAGAAAACATTGCTCCTTTTGCTGTACATCTGGTTGGTCTTAATCTTGAAGATCCGGAGGTTAATGATTGGGCAGAAGGTGTCTACAATGCATTCAGTGACCGTGGAGTAGAGGTATTGTTTGACGACCGCGACCTGCGACCAGGAGAAAAATTTGCTGATAGCGATTTGCTTGGACTACCGTATCGAGTAGTTGTTAGCAGAAAGGGTAAAGAAGCAGGTACGTTTGAGGTTGTGACGAGAAAGACAGGTGAAGTACGAAATCTCACTGAGGAGGAGATGTACGCTGATTTCGATAATGATCCTGAGACGTAAAAGAAAAAGCGGGCGCCCCCCATAGAGGCGCCCGCTTTTTCTTTTTGAGTAGCGTGTAGTACAATGGCAGAAATGAACGTATTTACGCGACAATTAAACGCGCTTCTTTCGACTGTATCGACGGACATTGCTATCGACCTCGGTACAGCAAATACGCTAGTGTATGTAAAAGGAAAAGGAATTGTACTTAATGAACCAACGATCGTTGCAATAAACAAAAAGACGGGTCAGCTGGTGGCGGTCGGCAACGAAGCCAAAGCCATGCAAGGTCGAACCCCTACCCATATTGATGTGGTGCGCCCGCTGGTGGATGGCGTTATTTCAGATTTTGAAGTAGCTGAAGAAATGTTGGCATATCTCATCGGTAGAGTGCGAAGTGATATGCGTTCGTTAATTGCTCCTCGGATGTTGATTGGAGTACCTTCAGGAATTACGAACGTAGAAATGCGAGCGGCACGTGATGCTGCCAAAAACGCGGGCGCGCGTGATGTTTTTTTGATTGAAGAACCAGTGGCTGCAGCAATCGGAGCCAAACTCCCAATCCAAAAAGCAGTCGGAAGCATGATCGTTGATATCGGTGGCGGTACGACTGATATTGCTGTTCTTTCACTTAACGGATTGGTTGTATCACGGAATCTACGCGTCGCAGGAGATCATCTCAATATGTCGATCATGTCGTACATACGAGATCAATTTAAAGTACATGTTGGAGAAAAAACAGCGGAAGATGCCAAGATTGCGCTTGCTTCTATCTCACATACTGAAGCAGGAAAAGAATTGGTGGCACGAGGTCGTGATGTGGTTACCGGCTTGCCGCGTGAAGTGGTGATTACAGATGCTGATGTGCGAGATGCAGTCTCGAGTCAGGTCGATACGATCGTTGAAACAGTGAAGAGTGTTCTTGAGACAACTCCTCCTGAGGTGTTGGCAGATATTATGCAGCGAGGCATTCATCTTTCTGGTGGTGGCGCACTTATTCCTGGTCTCGCCTCACTGCTAGAACACGCGTTACAGGTGCCAGTCATTGTCGTGCCTGACCCTTTGCGAGCAGTGATCCGTGGAGCAGGGATAGTTATAGAGAATCTTGATGCTTATCAGGAAATATTGATCGATCATGAAGGTGCGATCGCGACACAACTCTAAACAGCAACGAATCTTTCGGGTTGTCGGTATTAGTATCGCAGTTATTTTGTTTGGCATGATCATGCCGCGCCTTATTTCGACAACGGTTTCAGTAGTAATGACCCCCGTTCATGGAATCAATCAATGGTTTGAGAATTCTTCAAGCCTAGTGCCAAGTTTTTTTCGTGATCGCCGTGCTTTGCAGGCTCAGATCAATGATCTTGAACATCAGTTGACACTGTCTGAACGAAGTACACTCACCCAAGTTCGATTGGCACAAGAAAATGACAGATTGCGAAAACTTCTTGGTGCCGACGAAGAAGAGCGAGTTGTGGCAGCGATCACTGCACGACCAAATGAACTGCCGTACGATCTTCTTCAGATCGATCGTGGAGCTGATCATGGTATCGAAATCGGTGCCCCTGTTTTCATTGGTAAAGACATGGTGATTGGTCTCATTGTACACGTGACGCCAAAGTATTCTTTTGCCGAATTGATCACAACTCCTGGTTTTTCAGCTTCAGCATTTATCGCAGGAGTGAACGTTGTCGTCTCTATGGAAGGAATGGGTGGGGGAGTAGCGAGAGTGCGCGTGCCACAAGGGGTGCCGCTTTCGGTGGGTGATTTGGTGTATTTACCAAGTGTTGAGCCAGGTGTTTTTGGGAGCATTGCACATTTGGAAAACCTTCCAACACAACCAGAACAGTATGGGTATATTTCCCCTGACACATCACTCTCTAGTATTTATTGGGTAAGTGTAGGAAAACAGTCTCAGCTCGCTCGTTCACCAGCAGAGATCGACGAACAGGTCCGTGCCATAGTCGAACAGAGTTTGTCTTTTAATAGTGAAGAAATATCAATTACTACTGCTACCGGCACCGCAACCAGCAGTGAAGAGGTGGTGGTTGAATAAGCTTATGGCTACGCTCCTAGCAATCGTGTTATATGTCAGTATTTGCTTCTCAATCATGCAGAATTGGCTGCTGTTTGCTAGTTTATGCATACTCATGTTCAGTGTTCGCTATGGGGCGATCATGCTTATACCACTAGCGATAGTGCTTGATGGTTACTATGGAAATTACCACACTATTCCTTATTTGAGTTTTATAACTGTGTGGTGGTATGTCGTTGTCGAGTATATGCGACCAAAAATACTCGGTCCTGATATGATAAAAGTATGAGCAGTTTAAAAGACCGATATTTAAAGCAGGTAGATGTTGATGAGGTACTTCTTGATGCCTCAAACATTCCAGCTTTTAACCATGCTCGCATGGAAGGTAAAAGAGAGTTACCAATTCATCGTTATAGTATCTGGACAGTGGGCGGAATATTTTTGGCGGTAGCTGTGGTTTTTTGGGGTAAAATCTTTTTCTTACAGGTCGTTCATGGTGAAGAATATCGTACGATCGCCGACAACAATAGTGTCGATAAAGCATTGATAATCGCCGAACGTGGAGTTGTTTATGACCGGAGAGGGGAGATGTTGGTTTGGAATGAAGTTGATGAATCGGGAGAGTATGATTTCCCAATTCGAGCTTATACCAATCGTGCTGGCTTGGGGCAGGTACTCGGTTATGTTAGTTATCCCAAAAAAGACAGTCGTGGTTTCTTTTTTCGTACGGACTACTTAGGGCGCAGTGGAGCAGAGCTGGCTTTTGATGGTATGCTGAAGGGTCAAAATGGCAGCAAGATCGTTCAGGTTGATGCTCTCGGTGAGGTGATCGGGGAATTTGCTATTGATGCACCAGTTTCAGGAGGTGCAGTCACTCTTTCGATCGATGCTGAACTTTCTGAAGCGATGTACAACATTATTGCAACTTCGAGCTTACAAGCTGGTTTCCGTAGTGGTGCCGGTGCCATTATGGATATCCATACTGGCGAAATATTGGCATTAACGAGCTTTCCTTCGTTTGATCCAGAGGTCATGGCTGATGGTGATGATACTGCCTTGATCAGTGAATACAACAGTGATGACCGTCTACCGTTTCTGAATAAGGTCATTAGTGGAGCTTATACCCCAGGGTCGATCGTGAAGCCATTTGTTGCGTATGCAGCCCTTGAACATGGCGTTATCTCGCCAGAGAAGGTTATTGTTAGTAATGGTTATTTGCTTGTCCCAAATCCATATAATCCAAGCAATCCATCCCGTTTCAATGACTGGCGAGTACAGGGGCCAATGACCATGCGCGAAGCCATCGCCTTTTCTTCGAACGTGTACTTTTATATCATCGGTGGTGGATATGGTGAACAGCCCGGCCTCGGTATTACCAAGATGGCTGAAAATTACCGTCGTTTTGGCATGGGAGAACTTACGGGAATAAATTTAGCGGAAGAACAAAGTGGTGTGGTGCCTGATCCGGCTTGGAAGAAAGAAGTATTCGATGATGACTGGAGGCTAGGCGATACTTACTTTACGGCCATCGGCCAATTTGGTTTTTTAACGACGCCGATTCAGATGCTTCGTGCGTACGCAGCGCTTGCAAACGGTGGTTATTTAGTTAATCCGCATGCCGAACTTGGTAAGCAAAGTGAGAAACAAGACATCAAGATCGACCAAAGTTTAATGCAGATCGTACATGAGGGTATGCGTAAGACAGTCAATTATGACGGGGGAACAGCACGTTCGCTTGAGCGAAAGGACGTTGCGATCGCCGCTAAATCGGGTACGGCTGAAGTGGGCGCAGGGAATGCATATGTTAACTCTTGGGCGGCTGGTTTTTGGCCGTATGAAGATCCGCAGTATGCCTTCATTCTCATGATGGACAAAGCGCCACGAAGCAATGCGCTCGGTGCTACTCGTATCATGGGTGATGTGGTGGACTGGATGAGTGTTAATCGTCCAGAGTATTTAGGAATTGAAAAAACAGACACTTTGGATATTTGAGGCGTCCAGGAAATGACCTAGTTTTTAGTGAGAGCTCTGCTCGACCATAAAAACGGAAATACCCTTGTGGTGTGCGCTAGGGCTTGCGCAAATTCGGACGTAAGTTCGCAATAGTCAGCTTTGCCTCGTTTGCTTACTTAAAACATTGACCCGGGCAACTTCCTGCGTATAATTAGAGAAATTTTTAACGTTATGAATGATACACACGCCTTTTTAACCCCAGAAAAGTTCAACGAACTAAAGAAGGAACTTGAACATTTGAAGACCGTTCGCCGCAAGGAGGTAGCAGAGTCACTCGAATATGCCCGGAGCCTTGGTGACCTTTCAGAAAATGCTGAGTATCAAGAAGCACGCGACATGCAGGCAGCGATCGAAGAGCGAATTAGCTATCTTGAGAAAACCATCAAGGAAGCAAAGATCGTTTCACCAGATAATCATGGGGATGTTGTAGGGCTTGGTTCAATGGTTTCGATTCAAAAAGACGGTGATAAGGATAAAAAAGAGTACAACATTGTTGGTTCAGATGAAGCAAATATTCACGAGCGTAAGCTTTCATATCTCTCACCCCTTGGTGAAGCGCTCATGGGAAAGAAAAAGGGCGATGAGTTTGAGTTTGAGACACCAGTTGGAAAGCAGAAGTATAAAGTCCTAAAAGTCGAATAGGAAAAAGAAAAGACCGGCCCCTACGGGGCCGGTCTTTCGTTGAAGATAGATTATCCTGTTGGCCTTGGCTTTTTTCTTTACCCACGCTAGTATAAGCAACATGTCAAACATCGAGGATCTACGAGCCGATCGCGAACGCAAGATCGCCCGCTTACAAGAATTGGGAATGAATCCCTACCCAACAAAAGCCAACATCACTCACAGTATCGTGGAAGTGGTAGATAATTTTGAAACCCTCCTAGCAGTGGCGGAAGATGTCATAGTGGGTGGTCGCGTGATGGCCTTTCGTGAACATGGTGCCATTGCCTTCATGGACGTCATGGACGGTACTGGCAAGCTCCAAGCCTTCTGTTCAAGAGAAGAAATGGGCGAAGAGTCGTTCTCGCAGCTGCTTGAAGTATTGAGTACGGGCGACTTTGTGGAAGTGACCGGCCCAACGTATCTGACCAAGCGTGGCACCAATGCCATTTTGGTAAAGGAGTGGCGGGTACTCAGCAAAGCGCTTCAAAATATCCCGACCGAACATTTCGGTATTAAGGATGAAGAAGAGCGCTACCGTAAACGATACCTCGACTTGCTGCTCGATGAAGAAACTCGTGACCTCTTCGTCAAAAAAGCTCTCTTTTGGGATACCGTTCGCGACTTTATGAAGCGGCATGGTTTTCTCGAAGTCGATACTCCAACGCTCGAGGTAACCACTGGTGGAGCCGAAGCGCGGCCATTCGTTACTCATCATAACGATTTCGACATGGGTGTGTATCTACGCATCTCGGTGGGTGAGTTGTGGCAGAAGCGCCTCATGGCAGCTGGTTTTCCAAAGACCTTCGAGATCGGTCGCGCCTACCGCAATGAAGGAAGCAGCCCAGAGCATCTTCAGGAATTCACCAACTGCGAATTCTACTGGGCATACGCCGATTACCAAGCTGGTATGAAACTTGTTCGTGAACTGTATATTGAAATTGCCGAGAAGGTGTTCGGTACAACTAAATTCGAAGCTCGTGGACACAGCTTTGACCTGGCTGATGGGTGGCGAGAGATCGACTATGTGAGTGAAGTGGAAAAGCAAACTGGCATCAATGTTCTCACTGCCTCGGAAGACGACATGCGTGCCAAGCTTACCGAGCTCGGCGTACAGTACGAGGGCGAAAACCGTGAGCGCCTCACCGACACGCTTTGGAAGTACTGCCGTAAAAATATTTCTGGTCCGGCTTTTCTTGTTAATCATCCCAAGCTCGTTGCGCCACTCGCGAAGACACGTGCCGATGGGCAGACGGTCGAGCTCTTCCAACCGATCATCGCGGGTAGCGAAGTAGGGAAGGGCTACAGCGAGCTTAATGATCCAATCGATCAACGCCAGCGTTTTGAAACCCAAAAGCAACTCCTCGAAGCCGGTGATGAAGAAGCGATGATGCCTGACTGGGACTTTGTTGAAATGCTCGAATACGGCATGCCACCAACCTGCGGCTTTGGTTTTGGTGAGCGCCTTTTCTCCTTCCTGGCCGGTAAGCCGATCCGTGAGACGCAACTGTTCCCACTGATGAGACCGAAGCATGAAGCAAGTTCAGAGCGAAATGTAGAAATATCTAGTGAGTAGAAATATTTAAAAACAAAAAACGGCGCCGACTTAGTCGGCGCCGTTTTTTTGTTCCTCGCTACTTCACTTGCCAAGTTATCCACCGAAAGTGGGGTGGGTGAGATTGTTAGTGGGTTAAAGTGGTATACAATGTGAGAGTGGTGGGAGATAGTGGTATACTATGAAAATAGTAGACCGGAGCTAGTTTGGCAATCCGCCACAAAAATCTCCACATTATTTGTGGAGGATTGCCAGACTAGCTCGAGCTATCAAGTTTATGTTAATTGGCGAATACAAGCACACGTTGGATCCTAAGAAACGGCTGTCCTTGCCGTCTAAATGGCGCAAGGAACTTGGGAAAAAGCTTGTCGTCACCCGTGGACTTGATAACTGTCTCTTTGTATATCCGCTCAAAGAGTGGCAGAAGATCACTGAAAAAATTGGTCAACTGCCGCTCGGCCAAGCGGACACAAGAAGTTTCAATCGATTCTTCTTATCAGGAGCAGTAGA
>DZBU01000006.1 GCA_022730015.1 Candidatus Elulimicrobium sp.
CAGTCTCATCGTTCAAGACAACCAAGACAGCGGGGGGAGGGAAGCCGAGACGATAGGAATCTAAGTTAAAAAAAGACCGGCCCCGAAGGGGCCGGTCTTTTTTTGTTTCTATTTTCGTACATAATCAATCCACTGAAACTGTAGTCCCTCATGACCCTCGACGGGATGCTCTTTTTCAACAATGAATTCATTCTCAAAAGCTGGAAAGAACGCATCACCCTCTTTCTCATCAAAGTACCAGGTAATATGGAGGCGGGAGGTAAGCGGCAGGGCCTGTCGGTACAGTTCAGCGCCACCACCAATATGTATTTCTTTTGGATCTTCCGAAGCGGCGATAGTGATAGCTTCTTCCAGTGAATGGGCAACTTTTACACTTTCGTGAGAAAAATTCTCATCACGGGTGAGGACAATATTGGTGCGTCCGGGAAAAGGTTTTTCAAGTATCTCAAGAATCGAAGCAAAGGTCTTGCTGCCCATGATGATTGGGTGACCCATTGTGATCGCCTTAAAACGCTTAAGGTCGGCGGGCACATGCCACAACAGCTGATTGTTCTTACCAATGGCGCGGTCTTTTCTGCTCATGCCAGAGACGATGACGATTGGGGGGTGGATTATTTTTCTGTTTTCCATAAGAAACTGATCGATGGTTTGTTCATCGTTCCTGTTCCAGGAATTTCCAGCGGGAAAAGGCCGGAAATTCGGAACTGACCTAGTTTTTAAGGAGGCATTTGCCGACTATAAAAACGGAAATGCCCCGGTGGTGAAATTCACAATATGCCCTTCGGGCATTTGTTCATTTAATTATGCCACAGGCACTGGAGCTTGTCTTTCGGCGCGTTCTTTGTCACCTGATATAATGACCGTACTAACCCCGCTGCCACATGTCACATTTTGAAATTGAAGTAAAAAGCTTGCTCGGCGAAAAAGTGCGCGCCGAGGCTTTGCGGCAGAAGATGCAAGAGCTTGACCCAGGCTGTGCGTGTGTCTCGACTAACAGGCAGCTCAATCACTACTTCGAAGGGGGGGATATTTTTGTACTCTACGAAAAGGTTGTCTCGCTTCTCAATGAGGAGCAAATGATGAAATTTAAGACACTTACTGGGCGAGGCAGTTCTTTCTCTGTCCGTACCCGGCAGCGTGATGATGAGGTGCTCTTGGTAGTGAAAGCATCGATCGACGAGGGGACAAGTGAGAACACGGTGAAGCGTATGGAATTTGAGGAACCGGTCGCGGTGACGCTCGACGTGCTCGACGCGCTCGTACTCGAAGCTGGCTACACCTATCAGGCAAAGTGGTCGCGTGAGCGCGAGGAGTATGTCTACAAAGGCGCAAATGTCTGCCTTGATTACAACGCGGGCTATGGCTATCTCGCCGAAGTGGAAAAGATCGTGTCCGATGAATCACTAGCTGATCAAGTACGTGCCGAGATCGATGAACTTATGCTTGAGCTTGAGCTTGAGGAGCTCCAGCAAGACCGCCTCGCTCGCATGTTCGAGCACTACAACCAGAACTGGCCAGAGTATTATGGGACGACGAAAGTTTTTATCATTGAATAATTATGTTTCTCTCCGATATTGATATTTTGGCGGCAGTAGAAGCAGAAGAGATCACTCTGGAGCCTTTTGATAAAAAACGCCTGCAGCCAGCGAGTTACGACATTTTACTCGGCAATAAATTTGTCGTGAATGATGAACATCTGACCCATATGGTCGACCCGGTGCGCAAGATCTTTGCCAAAACTCGTGAGATAGAGGTCGAGGATGGTGGGGAATTCGTACTACATCCAGGTGTTTCAGTGCTTGGTATCTCGAAAGAATTCTTTGGTTCAAATCACTATTTGGTGCAGGTGGGAGGGAAGTCATCGCTCGCTCGGGTGGGGCTTATGATCCACAATACCGCCGGCCTCATTAACCCTGGCCACTTCCTACATATCACCTTTGAACTCTGTAATCTTAACAATGTCCCGATCGTGCTTCGTCCAGGTATGGAGATCGCGCAGCTCACTTTTTCGAGGTTGTCGAGTCCACCCAGTACTGCATATGAAAACATTGCTCGGGGAAAAGATAACTGGGAGAGTAATTTTAAAGGACGCGACTTATTGGATACTAAGCAAGAATAACCATGAGTAAAAAACACCCCGAATACCAGTACCTCGACCTTTGCCAGGACATTCTCGACAATGGTGCTGACAAGGAACTCTTCTTCAATGATGTTGTGCTTGAAGAGTACAAAAAGAAAGGGGAGCAACCACCGTTCATTCGCTCGGTCTTTGGGCGGCAGATCCGTTTTGATCTCTCGGAAGGTTTCCCGCTTCTTACTACCAAAAAGACTTTTTGGCGTGGTATCACGACCGAGCTTTTGTGGTTCCTCTCGGGTAGTTCCAACATTAAGCCGCTCCTCGATGCCAACAACCACATCTGGGATGAGTGGGCGTGGAAGATGTACCACATGTGGGCCAAAGATAACGCGCCGGAGGAGGATATGACCCAAGAAGAGTTTATTGGTAAGCTCTCCGCGCTACCGATTGATGACCCGTTTGTACAAAAATGGGGAGACCTCATTACTATCTACGGTCGCATGTGGCGACGTTGGCCAGCGAAGGATGGTCGCGAGATCGATCAGCTCCAGTGGGTGATCGATGGCCTCAAGAAAAAGCCTGACCGTAAGTCGTACGTGGTGAATGCCTGGAATCCAGACTTTATTTACGAGATGGCGTCAGAAGGGCAGCAGTCACAGGTGCCGCCGTTTTGTCACACGATGTTCCAATTTCAGGTGGCCAACGGCAAACTCAATCTCGGACTCTATCAACGTTCAGCTGACCTCTTCCTTGGTGTACCATTTAATATTGCAAGTTATGCACTGTTGCTTCAGATGGTGGCACAGGTGGTCGATATTCCGCCAGGAGAGTTCGTCCATAGTTTTGGCGATGTGCATATCTATTCCAATCACTTTGACCAGGTGAAGGAACAGCTCACTCGTGAACCGTACCCGTTCCCAACGGTAAAGCTCAATCCAGCGGTTAGGGATATTGATAGTTTTACGCTCGAAGATATTGAACTGGTCGATTATCAATCGCACCCATCACTCAAGGCAGAGATCGCTAATATCGGAGGTTTTGAAGCAAAAAAGTCCTAAGGGGTGGGGTATGCTACTATACTGAGGCAAATAAATATATGTCAGGAAAGTTAATTGTTGTTGAGGGAGCTGATGGTGCAGGGAAAGCGACTCAAGTTCGTATGCTCCTTGAGCGTTTTCGGGCAGAGGGGATTGCGGTCGAATCACTTGAGTTCCCTCGGTATAATGACTCTTTTTTTGGAGCATACATCAAAGAATGGCTTGATGAAGAGCACGGGAATTTTCTTGAACTTGATCCACGTCTCTCAGCGATCTTGTTTGCTGGTGATCGGTATGAAGCTCGCGATACCATTGCCGGTTGGCTCGCAGAAGGGAAGCATGTGATTCTCGATCGCTATGTCACTGCGAGTATGTTGCATCAGGGAGCTAAGATTTCTGATATCGAGAAGCGTGGATCATTTCTGCTTTGGTTGCAGAGATTAGAGTACGATGTATTTAAGGCTGCTCGTCCCGACCTAGTGGTCTACTTGGATATGCCCGCTGAAATGAGACATGCGCTCCTTACTACTGATGAATTCAAACCAAATCTTGGTCATACAGAGACCGATGAGTTGTATCAAGATGCCGTTCAAAAATGTGCGGAATACGTAGCTTCATTAGAAAAATGGAAGACAGTTTCTTGTTTTATGGACGACAAACTTCGAAGTAAGGATAATATCAATACCGAGCTGTATGGTTTGATACGGCCGTTACTCAACTAATAAAATGCATATGGAAATACTCATCAAACGACTTAGTGAAGACGCCACGTTACCATCGTATGGTCGGGAAGCGGGACCAGGAATAGAGCTTTGTGCGCTTGCTGGTGTTGTTATCGAACCAGGAGCACGGGTAGCAGTTTCAACAGGGATTGCGATCGCGATGCCTGTTGGTTATATCGGTTTGGTGTGGGGAGTGAATTCTATGATTGTTAGTGAACCGATCAAAGTGAAAACTGCGATCATTGAATCTGGATATCGCGATGAGATCATGATTGAGCTCAAGAATACCGGTACCGAACCAAAGACCATTGGCGCTGGAGAAGTGGTGGCGCAGTTATTGGTTCAGCAGGTCCACCATGCACACTTGATAGAAGCTGAGGATCTCAGTAGTAGTCAATAGTCTAGTAAAATTATTTTGCGTATGTTGTGATCGCTGGCTCGTTCTTTTATTAATTCACCTAATGCCTTTTTAGTATGGATCACTATCGACACATCAAACAGCAAGACCACGAAGTTTATGAAATATTGATTGGAGAAGAAGAACGCGAACGCACTGGTATTGAACTAATTCCTAGTGAGAATTACGTGAGTTCCGCGGTGCGGGAGGCGGCCGGGTCAGTGCTCACTAATAAATACGCGGAAGGTTACCCCGGCCGCCGGTACTACGGCGGACAGCAGTACACCGATGCAATAGAAACCGTTGCTATCGAGCGTGCCAAGAAACTTTTTAATTGTCAGTATGCCAATGTGCAGCCACTCGGTGGTGCGGCGGCCAACGTAGCGATGTACTTTGCGCTCATGGAGCCGGGCGATACTGTGCTTGGTATGGATCTCTCGCATGGCGGACATCTTACCCACGGTCACCCGACCACCAGTATCAATAAGGTCTTTAACTTCGTTCGCTATAAGATGAAGGATGTTGATACGGGAGAGATTGATTACGAGGAGCTGCGAGAAGTGGCACTGCGCGAGAAACCAAAAATAATTTTGGCTGGATTTTCTGCCTACAGTCGTGAGCTCGACTACGCGAAGTTTGTCGAGATTGCGAAAGAGGTCGGAGCCTACACGGTCGCTGACGTGGCGCATATTGCTGGACTCATTGCCGCCGGCGTACTCAAGAACCCTTTTGATTATGGTTTCGATGTGATAACCACCACCACACACAAGACCCTGCGCGGTCCACGTGGCGGCATGATTCTCGTGCGGGAGAGTGAAGATATTGCGAAGTGCATCAACAAAGCGGTCTTTCCAGGTATGCAGGGTGGGCCGCACATGCATATCATTGCCGCCAAGGCGGTCGCCTTTGGGGAAGCACTCGAGCCAAGTTTCAAAGAGTATGCCGTGCAAGTGATCAAAAATGCGAAGGCAATGGAAGAGGTTTTTAAAGCACACAACGTTCGCTTACTGTGCGGAGGTACTGACAACCATCTTTTACTGGCAGACGTGTATGGTTCGCTTGGTATAACTGGTCAAGAGGCGGAGACTGTACTCGACGAAGTGGGTATTACGCTCAATAAAAATATGATAGCAGAGGAGACACGCACCGCGCTCGATCCGTCGGGTATCCGCTTTGGCACCCCAGCCATGACCACTAGGGGTATGAAAGAAGGGGAAGCAAAGCAGCTAGCGGAACTAATGATCCGCACACTCAAAGCAAAAGATGATACTGCTGAAAAAGCGACGCTCAAAAAAGAAGTGCAATCGCTCTGTGAAGCCTTTCCAGTTCCCGAGTCGTTTGTATCGTAAAAAAGCATGCGCTAATAAGTTAAAACACCAGCGCGACCTGCTGGTGTTTTTATTTCTGCTATCATAATCATATGACCGTATCGTTTCATACTTTTGTGCGTTTGGTAAAACACCACTGGCTGACAATCGGGTTCTTACTTGGTTTTTTAACGGATGTTATGCTCTTGAATCGTATTGATGATACGTTCGATAATTTTGTGTTGTTGTTCTATGTGGTTTTAGCAACAATCTCGATGTGGTTGTTTTACGTGGGTGTGGCTGAACGAGGACCGGTCTTTTTAGCAAAGCTATTCGATCGTTATGCGCCGCTGGCGATGCAGTATGCCTTCGGAGGTCTCCTCTCCGGCATGCTCATTTTCTACGGCCGAAGTGGTGACTGGCTAGCTAATGCGCCATTTTTGCTCATAATAGTTGCTGTTATTTTAGGGAATGAACTCATCGGTAAGCGCTCGAATCGCTTGTTACTTCATTTGGCCATGTATTTCATCGGGCTTTTTTCTTATGTGGTGCTCATGGTGCCAGTTCTGACCGGCAGAATGAGTACCTTGATTTTTTTGCTGAGCGGAGTAGCGTCACTGGTTCTTATGACGGTTGTGGTGCAAGTACTCTATCGCATTATTCCGCATTTTATGGCACTGAATACTAGACGGATCATTGTGACCATCGGCTTTTTATTCACCTTCTTTAACGTTCTTTATTTCACCAACGCCATACCACCAATCCCGCTCTCACTCACCGAACTGGCTGTGGTTCAGTCGGTTGAAATTGCCTCAGGATTGTCATCGCTAAAAAGTTATCGAGTCACATATGAAGTGCAGTCTTGGTATCGGTATCTGCCTTTTGTACCCTTGGTACTCCATCCAGCAGAAGGAAGTATTGCTTGTTTCGCACGGGTGTACGCACCGACAAAATTGTCGACAACAATCTATCATCGCTGGGAATACAAAGATAAAAATGGTGATTGGCAAGAACACAGCCGGATCGGGTATGAGATCGCGGGTAGTAATAGTAATGGGTACGGTGGGTATACACGCATTAGCAATTTTTTTCCGGGAGTGTGGCGCTGTAGTGTAGAAACAGAACGTGGCCAAGTGCTGGGGCGTGAAGTTGTTCGTCTGGATACTCAGGGTGGTGTTCAAACGACGGAGGTTCGGATTAGGTAAAAGACCTATTTAGTACCAATTGCTGTGGAATTTTGCTATGCTAGGGGAACTATTATTCACATAGAAAACAAATATGAGTTTTTTTGAGGGTTTTTTTGGAAAAGCGAAATCACCGGAGCGAGCAGGACAACAAGAAGAATCAATGGACACTGACGTTGTTGCTGCGAATGATCCGATCGAGTATGAGCAGCCTGACATGACAGATATTGGCCCGATCATTAATGATGCTGAACGACCTCAATTTAGTGAGCGAGCTGAGGTGCCACAAGTCACCGAAGAAGCGATTGCTTGGGAGCAACCCGAGGTGAAAGAGTCAGCACCAGAGGTTTCTACAGCAGTAGCGGAAGAATCACTTGCTGATGCTTATAAATATGATGGTGGAATCGATTTCGTTTCTACAGAGAATACAGCGGTTGATGCAACAGAAGGGAGCGCTTGGGATGATCCGGCCGCTCGCGTGCCAGGGGACCTCAGAGCTCAGAAGAAGGAAGGAGAGTATCGAGAAGCAGCATAAGGAAATCTTAAAAGCCGGGCGCCCCCCAAAGGGGGCGCCCGTTTTTTTCATTTTCAAATCTTCAATCCGTGCTATCATGCAAGATGCAGCCTGATACGTTGCAGTCGCGTCGTGAAAGTGGCGCGTATGTCTGATACACATAACCACTACTTCTATGAATACAAAAATGAAGGGTCGTGAGAACGACTCAGTTGAGGTCGTTGCCGAAGTCCCTAAGTCTGACGTATCGCTTCGCGAAGAGGCGATGCAGGCCTTCTGGGAAGATCATGACATTTTTAATAAGACACTGGCCACTCCTGCGGGAGAGGCCCCAAAAGGAGATTACGTTTTTTACGACGGACCGCCGTTTGCGACTGGGTTACCGCATTATGGTCACATTTTAGCGGGGACGATCAAGGATGCCGTCCCGCGCTTTTGGACGATGCAAGGCTACCGAGTGCGACGCCAGTGGGGATGGGACTGCCATGGCTTGCCGGTAGAGAACTTGATCGAAAAGAAGCTTGGTCTCGCCACCAAGCGTGACATAGAAGCGTACGGCATCAAGAATTTCAACGAGGCCGCGCGCGAGTCGGTGATGGAGTACGCTGACGACTGGCGCCAGATCGTGCCGCGTATGGGACGCTTCGTCGACATGGAGCATGATTACAAGACCATGGACAGCGCCTACACCGAAAGTGTGTGGTGGGTCTTCAAGGCGCTCCACAAGAAAGGGTTAGTGTTTGAAGGATTCAAGAGTATGCACCTCTGTCCACGTTGTGGCACGACCTTGTCCAACTTTGAGGTCAACCAGGGGTACAAAGATATCAAAGACATTTCGGTGTTCGTGGAGTTTCCATTGGTAGACGAGCCAAACACTTCTTTCCTGGCCTGGACGACAACCCCATGGACGCTACCAGGGAATATGGCGCTGGCGATCAATCAGGAGTTTGAGTATGTGAAGGTTATTGAGGAGGGAGGTAATTTTGCAATGTCAGTCTCCGGACACGGGACAGCAGGTCAACCTGTGGTTATAGACAGTGTTACTTTTCCGGGAAGAGGTTTTATCTTAGCTAAGGATAGAATGCCGGCAGTCTTCAAAGACAAAAAATACACAATTGTAGAAACTTACAAAGGCTCTGAATTGCTCGGTAAAAAGTACGAACCACCATTCCCGTGGCTCAAGGGACAAATCACCGAAGATGCACCAAAGGCTTGGACGGTACTCCACGCTGACTTTGTGGAGGTTGGCGAGGCGGGAACTGGTATCGTACACATCGCGCCTGCCTACGGCGAGGATGACATGAAGCTCGGGCAAGAACACGGTATTCCGCTTATTCATCATGTTGATGAAAGTGGCCACTTCAAGGATTTTGTCACTGATTTTGCTAGTCGACTCGTAAAGCCAAAAGATGACGACGAAGCCGAGGTCACCCACATGGACACCGATATAGAGATCATCCGCGCGCTGGCCGCGAAGGGCCGACTCTTTGATAAGGAGAAGATCACGCACAGCTACCCGCACTGCTGGCGCTGTAGTACACCGCTCCTCAACTATGCGACCAACTCGTGGTTCGTTGATGTGCCTAAGATCAAAGATGAGCTGGTGGCAGCCAACGAAAAAGTGAATTGGGTACCAGAGCATGTCGGGACCAACCGCTTTGGGAAATGGCTCGAAGGTGCACGTGACTGGGCAGTGTCGCGTCAGCGCTACTGGGGCGCACCGCTACCTATTTGGCGCAATCCAGAGACGAAAGAATACAAGGTGTTTGGAAGTCTCGCGGAGCTACAGCAGCATGCGCCCAAAAGTGGTAATGAATATTTCATCACTCGCCATGCTGAGTCGGTCTTCAATACGAAAGGCATACTCAATGTCGATGTAACGGTGGAGAATGGCCTAACGGAAAAGGGTAAAGAACAAGTAGCGAAGTTGGTAGCTGAACTTAAAGATAAGGGAATCGACTACATCTACCATTCACCACTCCAGCGTACACGAGAGACTGCGGAGCTCATCGCGCAGGGTCTTGGTCTTTCGGTAGAAGTGGTCTGTAGTGATGATCGGCTTCACGAAATGACCTTTGGAGAATTTGAAGGGAAGTCGGTCGATGAGTACCACTCATTCTTCGGTGATGAGTATCTGACCAAACACCCACAAGGAGGGGAGAGTTGGGGTGATGCAAAGCGGCGCATGGGAGAGTTCCTTTATGAGCTTGATGGTACGCGCCAGGGAAAGAAAGTGCTCATTGTCTCACACAACGGCCCGCTCCAGATGCTCCAGGCAGTCGCCGATGGTGATGACGTGAAAGAGGTGGAGAGTCGTATCAAAGACAATTCCTACGATGTACAGAATGCCGAGCTGCGCGCGCTCTCATTCTCGCCAATGCCACACAATGATAATTATGAACTCGATTTCCATCGTCCATACATTGACGAATTTCCGGTGTATGAAAATGGTGTGAAATTGGAACGCATTCCTGATGTGTTCGATTGTTGGTTTGAAAGTGGCTCGATGCCGTACGCGCAGTCCCATTATCCATTCGCCTGTGCTGATACGTTCGAGAAGGAAAACTTCCCAGCCCAGTTTATCGCGGAAGGACTCGACCAGACTCGCGGGTGGTTCTACTCGATGTTGGTCCTCGGCGTGGCACTTTTTGGTAAGTCACCTTATGAGCAAGTGATCGTGAACGGCCTGGTGCTCGCGGAAGATGGTAAGAAGATGAGTAAGTCACTTCAGAATTACCCAGACCCGATGGAACTTGCCAACCGCGTGGGAGTGGATGCGATGCGATACTACCTACTTTCTTCACCAGTCATTCGTGGTGAGGATCTGAGCTTCTCGGAGAAGGAGGTGTTGGAGCTGCAACGCAAGAACATTGGACGTTTACACAATGTGTTGGCGATGTATGAGATGTTCGCAGGTGGTACAGAGGCGCGCGATGATTCCGATAATGTATTGGATCGATGGATCGTCGCGCGCCTCAACCAGCTCGTGTCTGAGTCGACCACTGGGTATAAGAGCTATGAGCTAGATAGAGCTACGCGCCCGATTACAGACTTCATCGATGATCTCTCGGTCTGGTACTTGCGTCGCAGTCGAGAGCGCTTGAAGGGAGAAAACATTGAAGATAAACAACGAGCGCTCGCGACACTCCGCTACTCGCTCCGTACGCTCGCGCTCGTGATGGCCCCCGCCATGCCGTTCTACGCTGAATATCTTTGGCAGCGCGTGAAAGAAGAAAGTGACGCAGAAAGCGTGCACCTCGGCAAGTGGCCAGAGGGAGGGGCAGTAGATCAAAACTTGATAGCAGATATGGCTAACACACGTCTGTTAGTAACTGATGCACTTGATTTGCGAACTAAAGCGAATATAAAAGTTCGTCAACCCCTGCGGACTTTGAAAGTCAAATTTACTGAGCCATCAAATTACGTGATCTCTAAAGAAAATTTCACTGGTATGGCCGTACTAGTGAAAGATGAGATTAATGTAAAGGAGTTTATTGTAGATGATTCAATACAGTCTGGACTTAAATTAGACACTGCTCTCACCCCAGAACTTCTCGGCGAAGGTGCAGTGCGTGAACTCATGCGCGCCGTGCAGGAGCGCCGCAAGGCCGCAGGCCTTGCGCCGCAGGACGCGGTCATGCTCACTATCGACACGAGTGAAGCTGGCCAAGCTGCCATCAGAGCGCACGGAGAACTCCTCACCAAGACCGTCGGTGCGAGCGAACTTGTGTTTGCTTCTGTGGAAGGAGAGAAGCTGGAGGTTAGTGAATTCACATTCACTTTCGGTATTGAGAAGCAGTAACTGATGTGACTGCAGAAGTTTGTGAAGCGTCATAGCACATAGGGTAGACCTCGCGGAGCAGGGCTTTTGCCAAGAGGTGAAACCTCTTTACTAAAGCCCGTCGCGAGCGGAGAACTTGATTCGTGTCTACAACTATGTGCTATGACGCTTCTGCAGCGAAGTCACGATATGTCCTACAAAACCTACACTACCGAAGCATTAGTTTGTGGCACGTTCGACCGCAATACGGCTGATCGCAGTTTTCTGCTGTTCACCAAAGAGGCTGGTATGCTCTATGCTGACGCTAGAAGTATCCGTGAAGAACGTTCACGCCAACGCTACGCCCTCCAAGACTTTTCACTTCTTCGGGTTTCACTTGTGAAAGGAAAACGTGCTTGGAAAATTGGCAGTATCGAACCGATCAAAAACTACTACCATGATGCGGTCGATAAGGCAGCGCGAGGCAGTGTTGTACATATATGTCGGCTTTTGCGACGATTTGTAAAAGGGGAAGAAGCCGACGCTCGTATGTTTGAGTACATCATTGCTGCACTCGAAACACTTCGAGTTGATCCGACGAAACGATCGTTTGTGGAATTGGTAGTGTCTATCCAGGCGCTTGAATTTTTGGGGTACGTAGACGCTGGACAGCTCCCACTCGAGCTCCAGGGACTGGCTCCAGAAAAAATTGCTACTCTTCAAACCGAAAAATTGCACAAACATCTCGATCGGCTCTATACCCACGCAGTGTCCGTGAGTCACCTGTAGCCCGGTGTTATACTACAGAAACATGAAACCAATACATTCTCAAGAAAAGATTGAAGAGATGCGTAAGCGTTTATATGACCGTAATGCGCAGGTGGGTCAAGATCTTCGCCACACACTTTCTGATGAGAAGATAGATGTTTCTCGAGATTGGTCTGGTGGGCAAGTGGTTGATCGAGCAAATGTTACTGATCTACGAAAGGGTATAGCAGCTGCAGATGAGCCAGCAAGCGAGGTCGTAGAGGTTAAACCAAAACGACACTATCGGGGATTCGTTCTTTCTGGTAGTTTACTCATTTTTATCTTCGTCGCGGCGGTTACGAGTTTATTGCTGTATTTTGGTTTCAATCAAGTTTCGGGGGATAATATAGAAATATCGATCCAAGGACAATCATTGGTTGGTGGTGGAGAAACGATGTCACTAGAAGTAGCAATCACGAATCAAAATACCGTACCAATCGATTCCGCTACGCTTGTTTTACGATACCCAACTGGTACTAGATCAACGGGTGATTCACCTCGAAATCTTTTTGAGGAACGAGTACCACTTGATATCGTTGCGCCCGGTGAAGTTCAAACAGTACCGGTACGAGTTGCCGTTTTTGGCGAAGAAAATGCCGAAAAAAAGATCGAGGCAACGATTGAATATAGTATTGAGGGGTCTGACGGGACATTCTATAAAGATGCCGAACCTTTCGTCTTTCGTATTAGCTCCGCCCCTCTAGTCCTTCGTATCGAAAATATAGAAAAGGTTGCCTCAGGCCAGTCAACAGAGGTAACAATAACCGCGGTCTCAAATGCTTCTTCACCACTTCACGATGTCCTGATCACCGCTTCATACCCAAATGGATTTGATTTTGAAAAATCTGAACCTGCTCCTATTTATGGAGAAAATGTTTGGCGAATTGATGAACTGCTTCCTGAACAAACGACTACCATAAAACTACAGGGACTCGTTACTGGTCTAACCGATGAGACCTTCCGGATCAATTTCGCAGCCGGTCCAGCAAATCCAGATAATCAATATTTGGTTGGATCAGTGTTAGCTGATAGTCGTGCTGATTTTACTATCGAACGACCCTTCATCGATGTTCAGATTGGTGTGAATGGTGATAGTGATCGATCAGTCATACTGGCTCAAGATGAAGTGGGAAGGGTTGTCGTAACAATTAAAAATACACTAGAAGAAGCAGTGTATGACATGGCAGTAGAGGTGGTGCCAGGGGGGAATGCACTTAAGGAAGATTCCATCACCAGTGGCAACGGATTTTATGATTCAAACCGGAAAACAGTACGCTGGGAAGTGGCTAACAACCCGTCATTCGATCGTATATTGCCGGGTGAAGAACGAAAGCTAGAGTTTGAAGTGAACCAAGGTCCAACCAAGACAGGTTCCGCTTTCGATATGGTCGTTAACGTGTATGCAAGACGAGTTTCAGAAGATAGTGCAATCGAGACCCTGGTTGGTACTGTGAAAGCGGAAGCCAAGTACTCTTCGAAGATTGCGTTGGGTAGTCAGGTAGGAAGAGACAGCGCTGGTTTTGTTGATCAGGGTCCAATCCCACCAAAAGTTGGTGAGGAGACAACTTATACACTGACCATGGTGGCAGAGGCTGGGGCAAACAATGTACAAAATACAGTAGTTGAGACTAGTTTGCCATTGTATGTTGATTGGCTTAATTTACACGAGGGGGAAGGGACCGTAACATATAATCCTGTCTCCAAAAAACTACAGTGGGCAATCGGTGATATTGCTGCATACGAGAGGAGGGAACTGTCATTCCAGGTCGCTATTCGTCCCAGTATTTCACAAATAGATCAAAATCCAGTTCTACTGAATACGCAAACCATACGGGCTAATGATTACTTTACAGGAGTACTTTTGCAAGCTACAGTTGGTGCTGCAACCACTCAACTTTCTAAGGAGATGGGGTATGAGCCAGATAGCGGCAAGGTGACCAGATAAAATATACGTATGGAACGATCGGCAGACATGATGGAAAAAGTGGTTTCGCTTTGTAAGCGGCGGGGTTTTGTATTTCCAGGAAGTGAAATATATGGAGGTTTTGTTGGCTCCTTTGATTACGGTCCGTACGGTGTCGAGCTCGCTAACAACATCAAAGCCGCCTGGTGGCAGGCGATGGTCAATCGCGAGTCAAACGTGGTCGGGCTCGATTCCGCCATCGTCACGCACCCAAAGGTTTGGGAAGCATCGGGACACGTAGGAGGTTTTTCTGACCCGCTCGTCGAGTGTAAAGAATGTAATACACGGTCTCGGGCCGACCATCTTCTAGAAGAGGTAGGCGTATTTGCCGATGAGAAAATGACCGTTGAAGAGATCAACACGGTCTTTGATAGCGTACGCGACAAAATCGTCTGTCCAAAGTGCGGCCAGAAGAACTTTGGTTCGGTCACCAAGTTCAACCTACTCGCCAAGACCAACCTTGGCAATTTCAAAGATGATTGGAACGCCGACCCCACCTACCTGCGTGGTGAGACCTGTCAGGGTATCTACATCAATTTCAAGAATGTGCTCGATAGTACACGCGTGAAGGTTCCATTCGGTATCGCGCAGATCGGTAAAGCGTTTCGTAATGAGATCGCGCCCCGACAGTACATTTTCCGCAAGCGTGAGTTTGAGCAAATGGAAATGCAGATGTTCGTAGCGCCGGAAGCAGAAATGACTGTCTATGAAGAATGGAAGAAAAAGCGCATGCAGTACTATCTCGACCTTGGTTTCAAACAAGAAAATTTGCGCTGGCATGAGCATGAGAACTTGGTCTTCTATGCCAAGGCCGCCTTTGATATTGAGTACAATTTCCCATTCGGCTTTAAGGAGATGGAAGGTGTGCACGCTCGAGGCGACTACGACCTCACGCAGCATCAAAAGTTTTCTGGTGTATCAATGGAATATCTTGATCCATATACGAATGAAAAATATATCCCGCACGTGGTAGAGACTTCCGTTGGTGTCGACCGCACCTTCCTCGCGGTGATGACCGAGTTTTATGATGAAGATGAGCTTGGGGGAGAGAAGCGTGTCGTGCTGCGTTTCCCAAAGAAGCTGGCACCGATCAAGGTGGCAGTCTTTCCACTGCTTAAAAACCGACCGGAGCTAGTTGAAAAAGCCAAAGAAGTATTTGCCCTGGTATCAGAACACATGCGCGCAGAGTTCGATGACAACGGCAACGTCGGTAAGCGCTACCGCCGTCAAGACGAGATCGGCACCCCATACTGCGTGACCATCGACTTCGATACGCTCGGGGAAGAAAAGCCTGAGTTTAAAGATACGGTGACGGTGCGTGATCGCGATACGGGCGAGCAGGTGCGAGTGGCAATCACTGAGCTGATTGAGTATTTGAAGTAGTGCCGACTGACAGGTTTTTACTGCTCTGGTGCGCATGAATTGTAAACAAGAAAAGATTTTTGAATAATCGGTGACAAACTGTCCATGCTACACTTAAAGCGGTATGGACGTTTTTTCAATTCTTAGTCTTCACGACATTTATTTAGTAGTATTTTCGATTGCGTTAGCGCTGGGAACTGGCGCTGCCTTTCTAAGTGGCGCACTTCTGATAACGGTACTGCAAGATCGTAAATTATCGATCGATGAGTACAAGGTCATCACCAACGGAAGAATGGTGATCTGGGCGAGCGTATTCTTGTATGCCTTGTCAGGCATTGGGTTGTTCACACTCTCATATGAAGCGATGTTATCGCTCGGTATCTTTCAGGCCAGCATGGTCGTGTTTGGAATTTTGGTGATCACGCAGCTTGTCACGCAGTACTATTTCTTGCCACGACTACACCCAGAACACTTTGAATCAACAGCAAACACTCTCATTATCTTTACCTTCCTTGAAGTCGTGTCAGTGGCTTCGTGGTTATTTTTGGTTTTGCATCATGCCGTCTATCGCGCGCCGATCAGTTTTTGGTTGGCCCTAAGTTTGTATCTAGCGACGATACTTTTTGTCGGATACCTCTATACGTCCATCATTAGACATCTTCTTGCGGAAGCGCAGCGACGGACTTCAGTGGTTCTTGCTGTTGTGGTCGGAGGATTGCTTCTGGTGACTCTGAGTGCATACTATCTCTCTGGTGCGAAAGATGATTCCTCCGTTATTCCGACTACGTCAGCAGTGAGCAGTGAGCAAGAAGCTGTTACTGGATCAGCCGGTCCAGCTACCTTCACCTGGAAGGAGATCGAAGGGCATGCTCATATAGAAGATTGCTGGGTGGTCATTAAGGGAAATGTCTATGACGCTACCCCCGCAGCCGAAAAATTTCCTGACCTATACCAGTGTGGTACCGACATAAGTGTTGCGTATGCTGAAATCAAACCCGAAGGAATTAGCGAACGGGTTGCCTCGTACCAGATCGGTTCAGTCGGATACACGCTTGAGGATCTGGTGAGGCACAACAAGAAAGATGATTGTTGGCTCGCCATCGACGATATGGTATTTGATGCTACTCCGGAAGCAAAATTGCATCCAGCGGCTTTTAATTGTGGAGAAGAAGTTTCAGATAACTATCACCGCAATCATGGAGACGGCGTGAGCGAAAAGATGATGCGTTTATACATTGGTCGGATCGATGATGGAAGCGAAACAATACCGGACGGAAATCCAGTCCAAGAGCGAGCCGAACTCAAGCCATACGCAGAATTGTATGTAGAAGCAGGGAGTTGGGAAAATCATGAGCTCATGGTGATCGTCGAAAAAGACGCCGAGAAACTCGTCTTCATGGATGGCAAGACGCACGAGGTGTTAGGTCGTATCCATGACATTGGTTTCCAGCCACACACTTCGGTCTACTCACCAGACGCTCGCTACATGTACATCATCGCCCGTGACGGTTGGCTGACCAAGATCGACCTCAATACTCTAGAGCCTATAAAAAGTGTTAAGGTTGGCGAAAACTCACGCGGTACAGCGCTTACTGAGGATGGCAAGTATCTCGCTATTGGTAATTACGCGCCTGGCAATGTGGTGATGATGGACGCAGATACGCTGGAAATTCTCAAGACCATTCCAACAGTCGGAGAGCTTGATGGTAAAGAAGTTGAATCTCGTGTAGGTGCGGTTATTCAAAAAGACAACCACATTATCATTGCGCTTAAAGATCTTAACAGTGTCTGGGTGATCGATGCTAACAACACATCCTTTGAAGTGATTGAGAAGTACTGGAACCTTGGTGATGGCCAGACCCCGCTTCATGATGCGTACTTAACACCAGACGGAAAATACTACCTCGTGGCTGTTATGGGTGCGAACAAGGTATGGGTGCTCAACACTGAAACTTGGGAGAAGGTGGCAGAAGTAAAAACTGGTATCACGCCACATACCGGACCTGGAGCGACGTGGGGCACCACCACCTACGTACCAGCGATCGGGGAGGGGTTGATCACTGCCATCGACACGGTTACCTGGGAACCAAAAGCATACATCAAAACCGGTGGCCCAGGGCTCTTCGTTCGCTCCTATCCAAAAGATCCTACCTATCCGTACGTGTGGGCAGACACTGCTTTTGGAGACCATCATGATGAGATCTATGTGATCGATGCGCGTTCCAATGAGATCGTCGAGACTATCAAACCTGTTCCCGGAGAAAGTTCATGGCATCCAGAATTCACACTCGATGGACAGTTTGTATACGTCGTGTCACAAACCGCCAACGAGATCGAAGTGTACGACGCCCATGATTTCTCACTCGTAAAGCGCATCGAAGCCAATACTCCATCAGCCGTGTCGAATGTTGGACTGCGTATTGAAGAGCCGGGTTTGTAATTTATGTACATGAGTAGCTCCCTCCCAGCACCAATGCCAGACGTCTTCAAAGGTGAGATCGACACTTCAGATGCCACCCTTAAGACCTGTAGCGAAGATACAAGTATCTTCAGCGTTCGGCCCAAGGTCGTGGTCTATCCCAAGGATGTTGCTGATCTGTATACATTGATCCACTATGTGCATCAACATCGTGGTGCGTTATCGCTCACCGCGCGCTCGGCTGGTACCGATATGTCAGGTGGTCCACTCACTGATTCGGTCGTGGTTGATTTTACAAAACACTTCAATCGCATTCATCGTGTAAGCGGAACAAGTGCCATCGTAGAGCCAGGGGTATTTTACCGGGACTTTGAGCGCGAGACACTCAAACATAATGCGCTCTTGCCGAGCTATACCGCTAGCAAAGAGCTTAATACGGTGGGTGGGATGGTGGCCAATAATTCTGCTGGTGAAAAGTCGCTCACGTACGGAAAGACTGAACGCTATACGCAGGAACTCAAGGTCGTCCTGCAAGATGGCATCGAATACACCTTTCGCAAACTAAACCGAGCTGAACTCGAGGCAAAAAAAGCCCAGTCTGATTATGAAGGGGAAGTGTACCGCAGAGTTGAGTCACTCATTCAGGCGCACTGCGATGCCATCGTAGCCGCTAAACCACAGGTGACCAAAAATTCAGCGGGCTACGGTATCTGGAATGTTTGGGATAAGGAGGCTGATACCTTCGACCTCACGCAGCTTTTTGTTGGTTCCCAGGGAACACTCGGCCTTGTCAGTGAGATAACTTTTGATCTCGTGCAGCCAAAGACTCATTCTCGTATGTTGGTACTGTTCTTGCGAACATGGCATTTTGAACACCTCGGTAAGATCGTCAATGTGGTACTAAAAGAGAAACCAGAAAGTTTTGAATCGTATGACGATAAGACCTTCAATGTGATGCTTCAAGTTTTTCCGAAGCTTTTCAAGCGATTGGGAGGAAACCCTTTCAAACTGGCACGTGATTTTTGGCCAGAGATCAAAATGGTACTGACAGGAGGGATCCCTAAGCTGGTGTTGATGGCAGAATTTTCAGCCGATTCAGATGCCGAGGCGGCAGCTGTGGCACAGCGTGCTGAGCAGGCGGTCAAGCAAGAGTACGATATCGTAACCCACGTCACGGAAAGTCAGGCCGAAGCCAATAAGTTCTGGACCATCAGACGGGAAAGCTTCAAGCTGCTCCGCGAGAATGTTCGTGGCAAGCACACAGCGCCATTCATTGATGACATGGTGGTGGCACCACAGTACCTACCAGAATTCCTACCACGACTGTATGAAATACTCGATGAGTACAAGCTTATCTACACGGTAGCCGGACACGTGGGTGACGGAAATTTCCACATCATTCCGCTCATGGATTACTCGCGTCCAGATTTTGTCGACATCATCAACGACCTTTCTGATCGAGTGTATACGCTTGTTGGTGAATACCACGGTTCTATCACTGGTGAACACAATGACGGATTGATCCGCACTCCGTATCTGCATAAGATGTTTTCAAAAGAGGTATTGGGTATCTTCCAGGAGATCAAAGAGATCTTTGATCCACACCGGATCTTCAATCCGCACAAAAAAGTTGACCCCAAACCAGAGTTACTCAGGCAAGCTGTTAAGCGAATGACGTAAGTAGGGAACAGTAGAAATTTTCTGCTAAGACTCAATGACACCATCGCGCATCCAAACCACACGGTCAACGTACTGCTTGTCTTCTGGCTCGTGGGTCACTACTAGGATGGTTTGATTTAGGTCCTGATTTAATTTCTGAAACAGTTTGAATACGGTGGCGGATGATTCGGTATCGAGGTTGGCGGTTGGCTCATCGGCAAATAAGACTTTTGGATTATTGATGAGTGAACGGGCGATTGCGACTCGCTGCTGTTCGCCCCCAGACATCTCGTGGGGTTGATGGTGAAGTCGTGATCCCAAGCCCACCAGATCGAGTAAATGCGCCGCTCGGTCTTTGGCGTCACTATCACCAAGTGCCATAGCTGGGAAGTATACATTTTCAAGAGCGGTAAATTCCGCGATGAGTGCGTATTCCTGAAAGACGTACCCGAGATGCTCAAGTCGGAAACGAGTCCGCTCAGTTTCTGAAAGGGTGAGTACATTGATCGAGTCGATAGTGACCTCGCCTTCGGTGGGTGTATCAAGCAGTCCGAGCTGGTGGAGGAAGGTAGATTTACCAGAACCGCTTCGACCCATGAGTGCGACAAACTCCCCGGCGGCCACCTCAATAGAAACACCCTTCAGTGCATAGGTTGGTACTTCTCCCGGATAGGTTTTGACAAGATTTTTTACACTGATCATATGTAGTAATGATTAACCCCAGATCGAGGTGAGAATATTTTCACGAGCCACCATCTTGGCGGGGACAAAGCCAGCCAACAGTCCAGAGACCAAGAGACTCACGATATTGATAATGATACCGACCGTGGTAAAGACCAGCGTTGCCTCGCCGTACGGCATCATGATCGGCCGAGCGTCGAGGAAGGGGATCACCGCCAAGAAGACAATCATCATTCCGGAAATAACTGCGAGTGAAGCATAGAAGATCGATTGGATCACGTAGGATAATTCAATGATGCTCTCTTTGATGCCGATAGCCTTGAGGATACCAATCTGCCGGCGTTTGCTGACCGCGTTAACGTAGATCATGACGAAGATGGTGATTGCTGCCACAATGATACTGATCACGCTCACAATAAGCGCGATGATATTAAAAGCCGCGACCAAAATACCGACAGTCGAAAGACGAGTAGTGTACGTCTCAACGACTAACTCTGGATAGAGGGACTTGATTCGAGTCATATACTCATCGAGTGTATATTTTGTAAGGTCAGCTTTAACCATAATCTCGGACGCATTGTTAAACGTCGAAAGAATCGCTTCAGCCTCTTTGGTAGATATGTACGCCGTACCACCGATACTTCCGATGGTAACCTTGAAGATACCACGCACGGTATAGGTACGGCTGACACCATTACCGTAGACCACCGAAACCGTGTCTCCGACTACCACACCACCAAGGTCGGTTGATTGTTCGGTTCCAAAACCACCGGCTAAGTTGGCGCCGAGGATGATCTCATCTTTTTGCAGGGTGTCAGGAAACTCTCCTGAAACAATGTTGTCGGCGACACTGAGTACGGCTTTCTCTTCGGACTGATTGACCGCAATAATTGGTGCCGACACATAGGTGAAGACCCCATCCTGCTCTTTGTCGTACGCAAATGATCCACCGAGCTGGTAGTGAGCGGTCGTAGCTTCTATTCCTGGAATGGTTTCAATACCAGATCGCACGCTCGCTTGGTCGATGATGTACTCTTTTTTGATGGGCACTTCCTGTGGTAATACTGCCAAATGAGCGGTCGTGGTCTCGACCATAGAACGGATGATACCGTCTGAAAAGCCAGACAAAAACCCCGATACGAACATCAAGTTAAAGAATGACAACGACAGAATAAAGACGATCAACGCCAGTGTCGACTTATGGCCCTTGCTGATGGTCTTGTAGGCGATAAAGAACGCCGCTTTTATGTCGGTACCGGTCATGTTCACTTGATCTTAGCAACGACCACTTGTTCTCCCGCGGTAAGTCCAGAGACTATTTCTATTTGACCATTTCCATCTTTTAGGCCAGTAATCACGGTTCTTTCTTCTGCTGCTCCATCGGCAAATACTTGCACTGTAGTCTGACCCGATATTGACTCTACCGCGCTTTGTGGGATGGTGAGGGTGTCTGCGGCAGAAGCAGTTTCAATGAGTACGTTGGCGGTCATTCCTGAACGAAGTCGTTGGTCTACGGTGTCGAATGCGACGACTGTTTCGTAATAGACTGCTCCACCAATGATAGTTTCGGCTGGATCGATCGAAACAACCGTGCCAGGGAAGGTCTCATTCTTTATCGCATCGAAGGAGATGTTAGCTGTTTGTCCGATGCGTACATTCACGATACTGTCTTCTACGACATTCAAACGTACTTGCAAGGTGTCACCCGATGATAATGAAATAATTGATTGTTCAGGACGCACCGTCTCTCCGATCTCGCCGATCACGTCAGTGACCACACCGTGAGTGGGGGCGTAGAGCATAAGGTCGTCTCGTTGCGCCAGGGTTTTCTGCAGCGCCGCTTCGGCCTGGTTGATCTGTGCTTGAAAGACCGCAATGTCAGCTGGTCGAACCGTAGATCTTTTTAGTGCCAACTCCGCTTGCTTTTGGTCGATGAGAGATTGGGCCGCCGACAGCGCGGATTGTTTGGTTTGGAGAGCGGTCTCGTAAGCAGTCAGATTGGTGAGATAATTCGATGTTTTCTTGTTTGGTATTTCAATTACCCAATCATCATTTTCTATCTTGGTACTACTGGGGAATGTGATGTAGAGACCAGAGTCACCGAGTGGCTCTGGCACTACGGCATTGCCTGAACCAGAACCAGTCGTGAGTCCAGATACTTTAAAAGAAATACCGCCTGAGCTGTAGTAAGAGGAGATTAGAATTGACCCCTCTTTTCCGAGAGTGTAGGTACCACTTATAGTAGGTGCCTGGTCGTCGCTATCGCCATCGACTGGTCGTGCTTCAAAACTAGAGTTGAGTAATTTCGTGTAGGCGGTCTGCACGAGATTTTCTTGCGTTCGCAACACTTCCTCATAATTACGCTCGGCAGTTTGCAACGCTACTTCCGCTAACGCAATTTCTTCCGGTGAGGCCCCGGCAATGAGTTGACTCAATTTTGCCTGTTGTAGATCAATCGACGACCTAGTTTCCTGTACCTGTGCGTCAAGTTGCGCGGTGTCTTGAGTGGCGAGTAATTTTCCTGCTTCCACGGTGTCACCAACTGCGACTGCAAGTGCTGTCAGTTGACCACTATTTTTGAACTGGAGATCGATCTTTGTCGGAGGTTCTACCTTACCACTGGCAGAAACACGTTCTGCGATCGGACCGCTTTGCACTGTGGCGAGTTCATACGGAACCACCTTGTTTGGTCGAACTATCAATAGTAGTACTGCCACAATAATGATGACAATGCCTATAATAATGTAAGTTTTTTTATTCATATTGATAGTGACTATAGATGTTCAAGTTGTTTATAAGAGGTGTTCAGTAGGAAAAGTCGATCTAAATGGGCCATGCTGCAACATCACCTCATTTAGTCCACTCATATCTAAAACAAAGCTGGCGACTATAATTGCCAAAATAAATCCAATCGCGATAAGACCAAAATTTTTCTTATAGGAAAATTCGTACTGGCGAAGTAGCCAGAGACCCAAAAGTAAGCTCGCTAGGGCGATAACCGGCCCCCACCATGAGAAGTGAGAAAGGAGTTCGTCCATTTTGTACTCCGCCATTTTTCCACTTCCTCGTAGTGATATCTTTATAAAACTGAGCAGAAAGACCGATGCTAAGATAGCCATGACTAGTCCGACGAAGGTCGCCAGTGACCCAAGGATAAAATACCAGCGCGGCCGCATTTTGATGTGTTCGGTATGGATACGTCCCATGACCTGTTTCGTGATGTTGTTTAGTGGTTCTGACATAGGTGTTTCATTAAAACTTTTGCTCGATTGATGCGAGTAGCGACAGTTCCCATAGGTAGATGGAGAATGTCGCTGATCTCCTCGTATGACTTTTCTTCTAAGTATCGTAGAGCGAGCGGTTCCGCATAGATGAGCGGAAGTTTTTTCAGGTGTGTTCGTACTGCCACCACTAATTCCTGTTGTTCAAAATTGGCTTCTATGTCCTCACCGCTGGCAAATTCAAAATTTTCTGGCAAGGATATTTCTTTTTGGTATTTTCTAATACTATTCATCGCTTCGTTATGTACTATGCGATAGATCCAGCTGGAAAATCTTTTTTGCGTATCAAAACCTTGCAGATTGATGAAGGCTTTAATGAATGATTCTTGCACCACATCAGCTGCTCTGTGCTCATCGTGCAAGAGGCTCTCTGCGTAGCGAAGCAACTTGTGCTGATATCGCTCAACCAGAAGAACATACAATTCCTGATCGACAGACCGGACTTGTTCCACGATGATTTCGTCAGATAGTTGTTCGTTTGGTGGCATAAAGGATCTTGTGTTAAGTATAGCAGTGGGCTGTGTTATCCCGCATAACCCCCAACAGAGTCGGGGGTTATTTTTTGGGACGTTGGCTACTTATCGGTTGAGATTTTGATGAAGGCGTTGCTGCATCTTACCAGCTCCTGCTCCGGTACTGTCACCTTGGCCATGGCGCTGACCTTGACCGAGTCCAAGCTCTTGTCGGATCTCACGTGCTCCTTCGAGGTCTCCCGCTTGGGCGAGTTCGTGAGCACGTGCAAACTCAGTAAAGTTTTCCTCAGTGACCATTTCCGCGATGCGACCATTTCCGTCCATCAATTCCTTCCATGCCTCATAGTCGCCATCAGCAAATGCTTGCTGCATGGCTTCGTGGCGATCGGCCGAGTAATTTGGTCCAGTGACTGATGGGTCCCCTTGGTAGGCAGAGGCTGCTTGTAAGCCCAAGCCGAGAACTCCGGCGGTCAATACAGCAATACCAAGTCCAAGCGATACGTTTTTCATGTTCTGTGTCATATTCATATATTTCTCGAGTGTGAGTAAGCGAGAGAGACTTCTCTCACTTCTTATACAAATGAGAGCATGATTTTCTTTCCTGGTTGAAAAAGGTGGCAGATGTCATCTATATTGAGTTGTCTTTATTTTACATGATAACGTGATAATGTAATCGGTATGGACCAAAAAACCCCGAAATACATTACGACCACCTTGCCGTATGTGAACTCCAAACCGCACATTGGTTTTGCGACCGAGTTGGTGCGGGCCGATGCGTATGCTCGATACTGCAAGCTTCAGGGCCATGAGGTGTTTTTGAATACTGGTACCGACGAACACGGACAGAAGATCTGTGATAAAGCACAGGAAGAGGGAATGAGCCCGCAGGAATTTGTTGATTCTCTCGTGGTTGATTTTAAACAACTGCTCCCAGAATTGGGAGTGTTACCAGAAGCAAACTTTGTCCGTACAACCGATGAACATCACAAAAAAGCTGCGCAAGAAATGTGGCGACGTTGCAAGGCAAATCGCGATATCTACAAGGCAACTCATCAGGTGAAGTATTGCAAGGGGTGTGAGCTTGAAAAGACCGATTCTGAACTTGAGCATGGCAAGTGTCCGCTTCATCCAACTACCGAGATAGAAGTGCGCGAAGAAGAGAACTACTTTTTCCGCTTTTCAAAATACCAGCAAGCGCTCCTTGATCTGTATACCAGTAACCCTCATTTCGTTGTACCAGACTATCGTTTGGCAGAAATAAAGAAATTTGTCGAAGGTGGACTGCAAGATTTTAGTGTGTCACGTCTCAAGACTAAGATGGCCTGGGGAGTGTCAGTGCCTGATGATGAAGATCATGTCATGTATGTGTGGTTTGATGCCCTCACCAACTACATTTCAGTGACCGGTTGGCCGGAGAAGGAAGATTTTGGCGGATGGTGGCCAGGTGTGCAGTTTGCTGGTAAGGACAACTTGCGTCAGCAGAGCGCTATTTGGCAGGCGATGTTGCTTTCGGCAGGACTGCCAAATTCCACTCAGATATTCATCGGTGGTTTCATTACGAGTAATGGGCAAAAGATGAGTAAGTCACTTGGTAATGTCATCAGTCCGTATGAGCTTACTGCACGCTATGGAACTGAAGCAACTCGTTACCTCTTGCTTCGTCACGTACATCCCTTTGAGGACACTGATGTCACTTGGGAACGGCTTGATGAGTGGTACACTGCCAACCTAGTGAACGGCCTCGGCAACCTCACTGCCCGCATCATGAAGATGGCTGAGACACATCTCGACGCGCCAGTTACTGTTACGGACGTTACCTCAATGGATGTTAAAGCCCTTGAGCACTTTGAGTTCCAGGCCGTGCTCGATGGTATTTGGGCTGGTATCGGAGCAATGGATGAATACATCACCGAGAACGAGCCGTTCAAGGTAGTGAAGACTGATAAGGTACTGGCGCAAGAGATGATCGAGAAATTAGTGCGTGACCTTCATGAAATTGCAGAGTCACTGGTCCCGTTCATGCCGCAAACGGCTGAGATAATTCTCGCTGCTATCAAGGAAAATAAGAAGCCAGAGAATCTCTTTGCTCGCTTAGAGGGGTAACTATGGAGATCAAATATATTGATACCCACGCGCATTTGAACCTGGCCGCTTTTGCGGAGGATGTTTTGGCAGTGGCTGGGAAGTGTGCTGAGGAAGGCGTGGTGGTTATCAATGTTGGCACGAAAGCGAGTACCAGTAAGCGCGCGGTGGAGATTGCCATGGAGACGTTCAACCGAGCGCAGGTTGCCCCCGGAGGGGATAATTGTTTCGCAATTATCGGCCTTCATCCAATCAACACGGTGCCGGACTCACACGATGAAGAGGGTGGCGAAGCAGAAGAATTTGATATTGATTTTTATCGCGAGCTCGCCCAAAAAGGGAACGTGGTTGGAATTGGTGAATGTGGTTTCGACTACTATCATACTCCTGAGGGTAGTTATGAGACACAGGAACGAGCCTTTATTGCTCAGATTGAGCTAGCCAATGAGCTTGACTTGCCGCTCATGATCCACACCCGTGGACCACAACCGGGGAAGGAGAGTCCGACCGGACGCAGTGTGTACCACGACGTGTATGAAGTGTTGAAACAGTACGCGAAGGTACCGTTCAATGTGCACTTCTATGCCGGTACGAGCGAAGAAGCGGCGCGTTTTTTCGAGCTCGGCGGTACCATCTCCTTCACGGGGGTCATCACCTTCGCCAAAGACTACGAGGAGCTCGTAAAAAGCGCGCCGCTAGACCGCATCCACGCCGAGACCGACTGTCCATACGTAGCACCAGTGCCGTACCGCGGCCAGCGCGCTGAACCCTGGATGGTTAAGGAAGTATACAAAAAGATCGCCTCGATCAGAGGCGAGGACGAAGAAGTGGTGCGTGAGCAACTCCTCGCGAACGCGCGGCATCAGTATGGTCTTTCCCTATGAGTATCACTACTGATTGGTCCACCAAGTATGATCGTCTCATCTGGGAAGCGATCTGTAGCGGGAAGGTGACTGGTGCACTTCAGGGTCGCCCGACCGAAGTCATCGAATCCGGCCTAGCGCACGTGTTCTTTTACGATGACACGGTCTACAAGCTCTACAAGACCCATGACGATAAAGATCACTTCATCAAAGGAGTACTAGCACCGACCGACCGCCGAACGGCCTTCCTTACCCACGACTTCTCACTCAATCAACATTTTAGCGACACCGTGTATCAGCAGCTGTACTCAGTCTACTATCGGCAGGGAAAGGCCGAAGTGCTACCGTTTGATGGTGCCTCGGTCTACACGCTGGTGCAGATGAGTCGTCTTGATTTTGATACCAACCTACACGAGCGCCTCCTGCGCGACGATATCGATACCGATAGTCTTTTTTTCCTTGGCTACGAAACCGCGCGTGCGGTCGATACCTGCCCAGTCAAAGCCCCGGATATGCTCAATTGGTACGATCTGGCAACGGAGCGCGTGGCTTTCCTCAAACAATTCACCGCTTGGCTCCCCACCGAATTTGCTACCGCGGTGAATGATTCTGGTGTTCTAGAATCGTTCGACAAACATCTGGAAAAGTACCGCGAGGAATATGAGTCCCTTAAAGGGGGAGAGCTCACCGTCAATATTGATAATCACGACGAAAATGTCTTTTTTAAAGATGGCAAACCACAATTCATCGATCTTCTCCCACCGATGAGCTGTTGGTGGTTTGGACTCCCATACGCCAATCTGAGTAATCTTATGGTCAACGTGGAGGCACTGCATTCGATCGAATTTGCTAAGCATATTGAAAAAGGCTACTTCGAATATTTCGGCATCACCGCACTACCGGCCCATACTTACGGCTTCACACATGCGTTCGCACATATGATCTCAGTCGCGCACTTTGGATCAGTCGCAGGGAAGGAAGAAGTAACAAAGCGGTATCTAGAACGGCTGCCCGAAGTGAAGGGTTGGTTGTAATAAAAAAACGGGCCGTTTGACGAAGTCAACCGGCCCGAAAACGAAAGAGCAGCCCATCACTGCACCCGCTCCACGATCTCGACCAGTCGGTCGGTCAACGTTTGGCAAGAGGACATGATCGAACCATTGGGAAGTAAAAAATCAAACTTCCCATTTTGTTCGACCAGTTCGTAGGCCTCGAGCGGTGTGCCAGAGAGGTCGGTCGCGACTCCTCCCGCGCTCCGCACAATGAGCGACATCGCTGCTGTCTCGACGGCACTCCTGCCGCCAAAAAGCACCGCATCGGTCAGTCCAGAGGCAATAAGGCCACCTCCGATAGCTGTAGCACCAAACGACTGGTGTTCCATGCCTCGTTCGGCTAACACCGCTGCGCGGATTGCCTCCAATTTACACGGAGCATTGCGCCAAGCCACTGCGGTCACTCGCCAAGACAAAGGGTGAGGGACAACTTGCTGCGCGGAATAGAGATCTTCATTCCCGCGCATCTGTTGCACAAAGCCACCGCCAGCTTTGGTCGCTGCCCAGGTCCATCTGGTAATCGGATCATGAATGACGCTCATGATCGGTTCCCACCAGGTGTCGCTGCGACGTTCCATCAGACTGACGGCAACAGTCGTGACCGCCAAGCCCCGCAGGTACGCCGCGGTGCCATCAAGCGGGTCGACATAGAAAGCGTAGGGGAAGTTGCGATGAAACACATCTCCCTCTTCGCCAATATATCCCACGTTCGGTAGCGTGCTCGTCCAATCGAGAAGCCTCTGATGAACCGCCAGATCGACATCGGTCACGGGAGTATTGTCTGCCTTGAGGGCGGAATGGTTGAATAAGCGAAAATTCGCACGAATGGGCGCAGCAGCGGCGTGCACAACGTCAACCAGGGAAAAGATATCTGGCAAATGCATGAGAACCTCCTTGAAATGTGAAAGAGCCAACTGTCGAAAAAATACAACAGAAATTAATCTTTGTCTAGTTATTCAAAGAAATTGATGAGATATTCGTTGATCTCTCGTTGATCAAGTGCGTAAAAATCCTCTCCACTGCGGTGCATGTCTTCAGCCAGATCAACACCGACAAAGCGCCAGTGCCACGGTTCAAAAATATAGAAAGAATTTCCTTCGGGGTAGGAAAGGATGAAGCCGTACTGGTAAGCATTTGTCAGAAGCCACTGGTATTCTTGGGTATCTTTGAAGCTGTTATATGCTCCTCCGACCGCTGAAGTGGTGAGATCGACGGTGGTGCCAAGTTGATGCTCCGAGTAGCCTTGGTCGGCGGAAAAGGCATTGGCGCCAGTGCCGTACACCTGAGTGAACTGGCCTTTGAGGTCTACTTGTTCATCAAACGAACGATAGGCTGAGACGATCTTCAGGTCCATGTTGTCCTTGGCAGCGGCATCAAGCAGGTCTTCGAGATGATCGATCACTTCAGCGTGGAAGTATTGGTCCTTCTTGCCAGGGAGAATGTACTCGCTATCTATCTGTTTCAGGCGTGTTGGATTGTAGTTTTCATTGAGAAAGTAGACCTTTGAATATTTTGCGAGAAGCTCCTCATCGGTCTTGGCGAGCTTGTCGAGGTCACCCAGTGTACCAGCCAGGTCGCGGATCTGGTCTTCGAATTCTTCATTTCGACCCTTTTCATCTTTATAATCATCAGCAAGTTCTTCTAAGTCTTCTTTAATATCGGTTAGTTCACCACGAAGCTCGCCAATGGTCGTGCTAGCGACCGAGAGCTCCGCATTTTTTTGATTAGCTTGTTGTAGAAAGATGTTTCGCTCCTGCAATAAACCAGTGATCTGTTGTCTCTGGTCCTTGATTTCAATAGCTAGGTAAGTCGAAGTGGCGATACCAAAGAGAGCAATGATGCCAGCCAAGTACAGGGTTACTTCGTTTGAGAACTTCATGACCACTATTCTAACATGGTTGCCCTGGATCGAAGGAGAAAGGAAAGGGCGGGATCATTGATCGTTAGCATTGAAGGAAAACCATATATATGGTATGGTTCTGCCGTTATCAAATAAGTTCCTGAACATGTCAGAAACAAAGATGCCAGCAGCCGAGGTGAGCTCATATGAGCTAGCCTTCCACGTACTTCCAACGGTTGCTGAAGGGGAAGTAACCGCAGTCTTTCAGAAGCTGAAAGACCTTATTACCAAGCATGGTGGTACTATCACCGTCGAAGAGGCACCGATTCGTTTTGATCTTGCCTACGAGATTGTGAAGTATCTCGAAGGCCGCAATCGCAAGTTTTCGAGCGCGTATTTCGGATGGGTACGATTTAAGATCGATCCAGCTGAGATTGCTGCTATCACTGAGGAGATTGAGGGCACTAAAGAATTGCTTCGACACCTACTCATCAAACTCACACGAGTCGAAGAGGCACATCCAGTGTACTTCCACGATGCGCTTGAGATCTTGTCAGAAAAGACAAAGACCATCGACTTGGACGTAGAAGAGGGAGAAGTGGTTGGAGAAATCTCTGAAGAAGAGGTTGCTGAAGTGGTGGCAACTGAGGATGGAGAAGAATCAGTAGACAAGGTATAATAGCCGAATATTGGTCTAACGATTCAAAACCGACATTATGTATCTTAACAAAGCAATGATCTACGGGAATCTTACTCGTGATCCAGAACTCAAAGCACTCCCAAGTGGTATGAATGTCTGTTCTTTTTCACTTGCTACCAACCGTGTCTACAACGACCGCGATGGCAAGCGTCAAGAATCAGCCGATTATCACAATGTTGTGGTATTTGGAAAGCAGGCAGAGAACTGCGCCAAGTACTTGACCAAAGGTAATGCTGCGTATGTCGAAGGACGTATGCAGACCAGAAGCTGGGAAAAGGACGGCCAAAAGCTATATCGTACCGAAGTGATCGCTGATCGTGTTCAGTTTGGTCCAAAGGGAGGCAGTACGAGCGGTGGTGGTAGTGCTCCAGCAGCGAGTGAGGATAGTAAGGCGCCGGCGGTGCCAGACTACCCAGAGGAGGAGATCAACCCAGAAGATATCCCTTTCTAAACACAGAATATGACCCATCTACTGCGTTGTGGTTCAGAAAATAACGCTCACTGGACATTAAGTCCCATTCACGTTATTTTCCTCCCACGCCTTGTATCTGGGCCATCTCTACGTTTAGAAAATTTCTTCCGAGATTTCATGATCTAGAACATTGCTTCGAATTCAAAATTAACTATGGAAACAAAAGAAACAGTAAATGCACCAATGCACCACATCGACTACAAGGACATTGTGCGTCTCAACAACAACGTAAACCCACATGCTCGCATGATGAGTCGTCGACGTACTCATCTGTCTGCAAAAGGGCAGCGCAACTTTGCAAAAGCAGTGAAGCGCGCACGTTTTATGGCACTCATGCCGTACATCCAGCATTAGGATGAAAACAAAAAGACCGGCCCTAAAAGGGCCGGTCTTTTTGTTTATTACAAGGTTCGATTTGAAAACGCTACTATAAAAAACGGGGGGCCAGCTTCGCTGGCCCCCCCCGTTTTTTTACCCCCTAATTCTTCTCCGCACGAGAAGAATATTCACCCGCTTCAGTATTGATACTGATGATGTCGCCTTCGTTGATGAACATTGGCACCATGATAGTCGCGCCAGTTTCGAGGGTTACCTGCTTCAGGGCACCACTTGAAGTATTGCCTTTGACCGCTGGCATAGCTTCTTTAACTTTAAGTTCCATCTTAATCGGGAGCTTGAGACCGATGATCTCATCGTTGAAGACAAGGGCATCGACGTCACTACGCTCCTTAAGAAAACGTCCCTGATCGCCAACGAGGTCTTCACTTAGGGTAAATCGCTCTGATGGATTACCAGTAAAATGGAACCAGTATTCACCCGGCTTACGATAAATAAAGGTCACGGATTTCGTCTCGAGATCAGCTTCTACAGCTGTTTCACTGACGTGGAAAGTAACTTCAAGCAACCGACCATTTTTCAGGTTTTTAAGCTTGGTGTTATTCACCGGCTTGCGCTTTTGCTTACGAAATACGTGAGAGTCTACCACCAGACATGGCTCATCATTGTGAATGATGACTTTTTTAAGGGTAATTTCATTGTAAGAGAGAACGGCCATACTAAAATATTTTGATTGTGTTAGAGTGGCAGCATACTAGCATATGTTGGGATTTCGGGCTACGGACGAAGCACAAGACTGGGAAGACGAGCGAATTCTTGCGGAATCGACCATGTCCCCATGGCTGTTTGCGTTGTTGGTTGAACGCTACCAAGGACCATTTTTACGAAAAGTGCGTGGTGTGATCCGCGACCCGCGCGATGCCGAAGAGGTGGTGCAAGACGCTTTCACCAAGATTTACATCAACGCACATCGGTACGAACCGCAATCCGGCGCCAAATTTTCTTCGTGGGCGTATCGTATACTCCTCAATACCGCCTTTACCCGCTATCAAAAGCTTATAAAAGAAGGGCAGCGCTTTACTGCCATTGATCCAGAATATGAGCAGCAGTATGGTGAGTGGAAAGAACACTCAGGTTTCGCCGAAAAGCGAGACGGTATCGAGCGCATTCTCGAGCGCCTACCTGGTCATTTGGCACTGGTGCTTCGGCTCCACTATCTTGAACACTGGTCACACCAAGATATTGCTGAACAGACAGGTGAAAATGTCGGCACGATCAAAGCTCGCATCCACCGCGCCAAGGCCGCCTTTCGTAAGGAAGGGAAGGATGGTGAGGCAGAAGCGTTGCTTTAATTTTTTAAAAGAGCATGCCTGTGTACTCAGAGAATGGCGACTATGGCCGGGAGGGTTTGGCTGGGGCGGCCAAGGAGCGTATGATTCGAGTATACAGGCAAGGTCTTTTATGTAACTAAATTTTACTTCAAGAAGTATAAAAGAGTATGAAATCAACTATGCAAAAAGCCATCATGCGCCGCGTGTACTACAGCTACGCGCTCAGTATTGTGTCGCACGCGATGTTCTGGCGGGGAATGTTCCTCAGCGTGGCCGGCGTACTCTTGGCTGATTGGCTTCACGTGGCGAGTATTGCGCACAATTTCCTCTCTGTCCCTATCAGCAACGTACCACAGTTTGTCTTAAATTCGTTTATAAACGCCATTACTCACGGCGAGTTTCTCACCGCCCTCACCTTGGTCTTTGCTGGAGGAATCGCCATTTCTGCTGGCTACCATATCGCGCAAGTCATCACCGCACATACGACCGTAGAAAAGACGGTATAAAAAGTCGCAAAAGCCCCACAGTACTTCAAGGCTCAACCTTGAGTAGTTTGATCGGTCCGTGTCGTGCTACCTCTTTTCCGAAACTCTGGAGCCTGCGAGCTTGGTCTTTTTGCTAAAAGTCGCAGGCGAAGCGTTAGTGCTCGCCCGCGGGAGGCGAGTGCGGTCGGAAAAGAGGTAGTGCGACTAAGGACAATGAAAAACAAAAAACCACCAGAGAAAGTCAGACTGGTGGTTTTTAGGTTAGTGTCTGAAAAGGTTACTTCTTTGCTTCTGCTTTGAGTTCTTGTCTGATCAACTTCAGTAGTTCAGCCTTGAGCTTCTTGTCTTCACGGAGGGTAGTGCGGGCTGCATCATAGCCACGCCCAAGTTTCACTATGGTCGACTCATCGCCACCCGGAGGAGTGTATGAATATGAGGATCCCGATTTGGTTATAAACTTATACTTTTCGCCGAGTGCTAAAAGTTCACCTTCACGCGAGATACCCTCACCGTAAATAAGATCGAATTCAGTCACACGGAAGGGAGGAGCTACTTTATTTTTCACTACCTTTACTCGGTGACGACCACCAACCACCTCTTCACCCTTTTTGATCTGAGCGATACGGCGAATATCAAGACGCACCGAGGTGTAGAACTTTAGTGCCTTTCCACCTGGGGTAGTTTCAGGGTTACCAAACATCACACCAATTTGCATACGAATTTGGTTAATGAAGATAACCACCGTCTTACTCTTGGCCGAGATACTGGTGAGTTTACGCAAGGCCTGACTCATGAGACGAGCTTGTTTTCCAACATGGTGTGCACCCATCTCACCTTCGATCTCATCGCGGGGCGTGAGAGCAGCGACCGAGTCAATGACCACCACGTCAATCTTGCCCGAACGCACGAGTGATTCTACGATCTCGAGTGCTTGCTCGCCATTGTCCGGCTGAGAGATGAGGAGTTCATCGAGCTTTACCCCGAGATTACCAGCGTATTCAGGGTCCATCGCGTGTTCCGCGTCAATGAAAGCACAGATACCACCAGCCTTTTGTGCTTCGGCAATAGCGTGAAGGGCTAAGGTAGTCTTGCCGGAAGACTCCGGACCAAAGATCTCAATGATACGACCACGTGGGTAGCCACCGATGCCGAGCGCTTCGTCGAGTCCAATCGAACCAGAGGGGATCACTTCAATATCAACATGCTTGGTCTCGGCCAAGGTCATGATGGCTTCGTCGCCGAATTTGGTCTTGATACTGCGAATGGTCTCCAAGATCGCGTTCGATCCCTTCACCTCTGTTTCAGAAGTTGAGTCAGAGGGAGTATTTTTCTTTGCTTTTGCTGCCATTGTGATTCTTAATTATTAGATCTTAGTAAATTTTGGACTCCTTAGTCTAGTGATTTCAGCCGGGAAAAAGGCTGAAATCAAGACATAGCACCACATGGGTATTTCCGTTTTTATAGTCGGCTGATGCCTCCTTAAAAACTAGGTCATTCAGAATAATCGCTTCGCTCATTTCTTCAGTTAAAACTTGCTGGAAGATACACAAATGATCTGGTAATGATCGTTTCGCGACCATAGCGATCTTCAGCGCGTAGCGTGGCTATAGTATAGCCGTTTTCGAGCACGAACGCTTCCTTGAAATTCCCATCTGGATCAGTATAGATCGGTCGATCATTGAGCCAGAGTCGGGTGATATTAAAGGCGGTTCCTACAAGGGTAACCTGTCGTTCGTTGCTGACCGAAGGTGGAACCTCGGTCAGGGTGATTCGTGGTCCAACGATCATATATCGTGCTTGAAATATCACGTATCCCAAGACAAACAGTAAAAAGAGCGCCAAGAAGGAAAGTCGCACGATCGAACGAAAGGAAAGGTCAGACCACATGATCAATCGCGGAAACGGTTGAAACCGTCTTCAAGCTCTTCTGGCGGGCGCTCCGCGCCCGCCTCCTTCGGCGTACCGTTTCCTCCACTCAGCACCTCTCGCGGCCTTGAGCCATCGGCTGGGCCGATTACGCCATTTTCTTCGAGGAGATCCATTAGGCGAGCCGCTCGCGAGTATCCGACCCGTAGCTTACGCTGTATGTATGAAGTTGAAGCCTTACCGGCCTCCGTGACCGCTAGCTTGGCATCTTCATATAGATCATCATCTGCGTCGTCACTGCCACCGATCATGGCATTGAACACCGAATCATTGCTGCCAGCATGATCTTCGAGGTTAATGGTATCAAGCTGGTGCATCTCTTGCTTCTTGAGGTATTCGACCACGTGCTTGATCTCTTCTTCCGATACGTACGCGGATTGTAGTCGGATCGGCTTTGGACTATCCGAAGACTGATAGAGCATGTCGCCCTGACCAAGCAGCTTTTCCGCTCCGACCGTATCAATAATGGTGCGAGAGTCTACCTGTGAAGCTACCATGAGTGCGATACGGGTTGGGATGTTGGCTTTGATCGTGCCGGTAATAACGTTTACCGATGGACGTTGGGTCGCAAGAATAAGATGAATACCCACCGCGCGACTCATCTGCGCCAAACGCACGATACAAGCTTCTAGTTCACGAGGGTACGCCTGCATCAGGTCGTTGAGCTCGTCGAGCATGATCACAATATAAGGGAGCGCCTCAGGCAGACTGGCCTGATCTTCTTCTTTAGAGCCAGCTTCTTCCCAGGCCTTTTTGGCGGTCTGGTAGACATTCTTATGGTACGAAGCGATGTTTTGTACGTGCTCGGTCTCGAGGATGTCGTACCGTCGTTCCATTTCCTTTACTGCCCAAGAGAGTGCCTGAATGGCTTTCTTGGCTTGGGTTATGACTGGCATCAGCAAATGCGGGATTTTGTTATAGAGCGTGAGTTCCACGCGCTTTGGGTCGACCAAAATAAAGCGAAGCTGGTCAGGGGAGTTGCGGTAGAGGAGTGAGATGATGATGTTGTGGATCGTGACCGACTTACCTGCACCGGTGGTACCGGCAATAAGTCCGTGTGGCATGCGCGCAATGTTGGTGAAGTGTACGTGGCCCGTGACGTCTTTTCCGAGCGCAGCGATCAGTGGATGTGGAGAGTCAGTGTATTCCGGAGTAGAGAGGAGCGAGGCGAGTGATACCGTAGCGCGGACCTGGTTTGGTACTTCGATACCCACCAGTGACTTCCCAGGGATCGGTGCCTCGATACGGATCGTACTGGCCTTGAGTGCGAGTTGGAGTTCTTGCTGCAGTCCGACGATACGAGAGATTTTTACACCTTGCGCTGGCTTGAGTGAGTAGCGGGTAATGGTTGGTCCGCTTTCGACCGCGTCCATCTCGACACTGATACCGAAGTCTCGGAGGGTACGTTTGATGGTGTTGGCATTGGCTTTCACGTCGCCGATCTGTGCCTTTCCTTTGTCTTTACTCAAGAGGGAGATTGGAGGAGCGATATACGGACCACTGAAGTTCTTGATGATGAACTCATTGTTCTTGAGTTTCGCCAGTGCCGCAACCTGCTTGGCAGCGTTACCAAGGACACTAGAGTTTTCCGGCTCGTCATCCTCCTCGTCCGTGTTTCCGTCCTTGCCGCTGACTGGCTCAAGCTCAGGGAGATCGAGGGCTTCGATATCGCTATTGTCTTCGATGTCGTCTTTGTGTGTACGTTTGAGAAACGCAGGGTAGGAAAGACCGGTATTGAAAAGCAAAAAGAGTGAGATGAGGGTGAGGCCAAAGATCAGTACGCCCGAGACCAACCCTCCCAACATAGTGGCAAGTGGCCAAGCCACCGCCAGTCCGACCCAGCCACCGAGCGTAGCTTCGTAAAGTTCAAGACCACCAAGAAGGGAGATGAAGAGAAGCAAGGTACCGGCGATTTTGGCGCCACTTATCTGCTGGTCTTCTTCTCGTGGATTGAGCAGTACATATATATAGGTAACGCAGATAAGTGGCGCCAACCACGCTCCTGTGCCAAACAGCTTCTCAAGACCGAGTGCGGTGTAGGTACCCACTGGTCCCGCGTAGTCAAAGAGCGCGAACAAAAAGAAGACTGCCAAAATACCCATCACCACTGCCCAGATGGCTTGCTTGGCATGCGGACTAAGATCATCAAAAAAAGGTTTCCGCTCGAGTTTAGGAATGTGTTTCTTTCGGGCCATAAGGCAGGTTCATGCGTTCAAAATATCCTGTAATTAGTACCCTGACATGATACCACGCCAGGTAAATCGCGGCTGTAAGACAAAGCCCTCCGGGTCATAAGGACAGCTTGCAAAGTCCAGAAATGTCTTTATAGTGGAAGTATCGTACAACCCACCAGAGTCTTTTATAAGGTAAAGGTCAGTAAAGGTATGCAACTCGAAAAAGACAATTTGATACAGGTTAAAAGACTTTCTAGTGATGACAATTACTACAGTAATGTCTTTAAGAAAACAGAGAAGCTCGTCTCTGTTGTTTTCTACGTCTTGTCTGAGACAAAGATGTCTCCAAGCACAGAGACGCATATTCAAATTATAAAAGACAGAGCGCTCAAGACCCACGAACTTTCTTTAGAGACACTCATGTTGCAACGCCATGAACTCCATGAAGGACTCCTCCGTTTTCAATACGGACTGGTAGCGCTCCAGAGTACCCTCAAGATCGCCGAGGTCGCGCGTGTCATTCCCGAGGACATCGCGCTGCTCTTTGCTGATCAGCTCGACGCTATCATGCGGTACATCAACAACCACTACCTTAGCAAAGAAGGAGTATCTGCTATCGAGCTGACCGAGGTCAGCATCCCGCGCGCCACCACTCGCCCGACAAGCAAGGGAAGCGGATCTCCGCAGCGACAGCGCCGGGTGAATATCCCAGCTGGGGATATTAGTACCGACGCATACTTGGTCTATAGCCAACTGACCGATAGAGCCGAGCGCATAAAGACAGTCCTTGAAGCAAAACCGCAAGCAACTATCAAAGACATTGCGGAAGTTATCACCGATGTAAGCGAAAAGACTATTCAGCGTGAACTGAATAGTCTCATAGAAAAAGGACAAGTATTGCGAGAAGGGGAAAGACGTTGGTCACGCTACTCAGTACAGAAGTAATGTCCGCAAAAGAGTCTCTGACCTTGACGTAGAGACTGATAAGGATAACAATATAAAAAGACACATTCCTGCAGTTGTAAAAGACGCTTCGGACAATAGTGAGAGACATTACTGCCATGCAGCACGCAGTCCTCACGAACCGCTCATACCACCATGGCTCAGAGACACTTGGCCTCACGCAGAAACAAAGAGTTGCACAAAGAAGTTTTTTGTTTCCTAATATGCGAGGCAGTAAGAGCCCCAGTAACCATTCGTCATCAATAGCAGGAAGGTAAAGAGGTGCTTTTTTCGTCTATAAAAAGTGTGGTGATCATGACGTTGTAAAGATCCATCGCGTGTTCCATAACACCATGTATCCACAACCTGTGAACTCCCTCACTAGTCGAAAAGATGCTACTATCTTTGTACGCGCTCGTGCGCTTTTTTTCTAGCCAGATCCGTGTTTCGTGTAGACCACGACAACACCGGTTAGAGACAAAAGTCACAAGGGATGTGCGAAATGTTCATTGTCAATCTCGTGAGCCTTGTTGTTTTACACAACAGAGCAAGAGCAAGACCTGAGTCGACAAAAGATCACTCAGCTATATATAAAACCCAAACCCCCGCCCCACCTTTTCCCGTTCGAAACTCCGCGTGAGTTTTGTCTCTGCCTCACCGACACACCCCCTCATTTCGCAGCCTAGCTTCATGCCTTCGGGTATGAGGTTTGGTGATATTAGGTAAGTGGGTTGATAACCCATTTGCCAATATGAATTAATTCATATTATTAGACTATCAACATAACGCTTACGAAAGTAAGTACGCGTAGTTAATTACGCACATTACAGATAATTATAGTTATGACTCTTACAAAAGACATTGCTGCTAAGTTCGCTATTGCGATCGTAGCAGTTGCGATGGTTCTTTCTGCATTTGCTCCAGTAGCAAAGGCACAGACCACCGAAGACCTACAGACGATGATCAATGACTTGCTCGCACAGGTTGCTGCTCTCCAGTCACAAGCTGGCCAGGGTGCTACTTCAGCAGCAGGTGTTTGCCCTTACACATGGACTCGTGACCTCAACACTGGTGCTACTGGTGCTGATGTAAAGATGCTCCAGATGTTCCTCAACGCTGATGCAGATACTCGCGTATCAGCAGAAGGTGTAGGTTCAGCCGGAATGGAAACTGAGTACTACGGTCCAGCGACCGCAGCTGCAGTTTCAAAGCTTCAGGTTAAGTACCGTGCAGATATCCTTTCACCAGCAAACTTGGTGAATCCAACTGGATACTTCGGTCCATCATCACGTGCTAAGGCTAATGCACTTTGTGCAGCAGCTCCAGTAGTAGATGATTCAACTGATGACACAACTGATGACGAAACTACAGATGAAGATACTGAAGACATGGAGCTCTCAGGTGAGGCTTCACTCGACACAATGACCCTGGACTCAGCTTCAGACGATGAACTTGAGGAAGGTGCAGAGGATGCAGAGATCGCTACAGTAACTTTCGAGTTCACTGACGGTGATGCTGAAATTTCACGTCTCGACATCGCACTTGTTGGTACAGGTGACGAAGTTGATCCATGGGACACTTTTGAAACCGTTTCACTTTGGGTAGACGGTGACAAGGTAGCTGAAATGGACGCTACTGACGAAGATGATTACCTCAACGAAGATGACGGTTCACTCCGCTTCACAGGTCTTGACATCGTAGCGATGGAAGATGAGGAAGTAGAAATCGTAGTAGCTGCTACTGTACAAAGTTCAGTAGATGGTACTGACGATGGAGAGGACTGGACTGTATCAGTAGATGCACTCCGTTTCTTCGATGCTGATGGTGTTGCTACTACCGAAGACGGTACTGTAGGCCCAGATGATTTCGCAGATACAGTAGCCTTCACTATTGATGAGGCCGGTTCAGAGGATGAGCTTATCGCTAAGACTTCATCAGATGACCTAGATGCTACTACTCTTCAGGTAGAAGATGACCAGAAGTCAGATTGGTACACTGTATTCGTGTTTGATCTCGACACTGACGATTCAATCAACGATATTGAGCTCAATTCAATCAAGGTAAACGCTTCCACTACAATGGTTTCGTACAACACTTTGGTTGATGATGCTGAACTCGTTATTGACGGTGTTACTATCGATGATGTAACTGTTGCTTACGGTGACAGTGCTACAACATCAGCAGTTCTTACCTTCGATGTTGATGGCGATGTCATGATCGACGCTGGTGACCGTGTGGCTGCTGAGCTCCGACTCCGCTTCAAGTCACTTGCTACAACTACCGAAGGTGCAACTATACAAGGTTCAGTCTCTTCACTCACTACATCTATCGTAGATGCTCAAGGTGCTGATGACCTTGCTAATGGTCAGCTCGGTGGCGCCGCTACTGGTGACGCACACACACTTCGAACAACTGGTATCATTACTGCATCAGGAGATAATTCAGCTGTTGTAACAACAGGTGATACTGCTGGTGATGACTACGCAACCTTCGAGGTTGAAGTAGAAGTTACTGCCTTCGAACAGGATGTACGTATCTCAACGAACGTTGCTACTTCAGTAGCTTACACAATCGTTGATGGTGCAGGTGTAGTTGTAGGTGGTACCTCAACTCCAGTCCTCACTTCAACAGCTGATGAGAATGGTGGTTACTTCGAAATTAACGAAGGCGAGACTGAGACAATCACTCTCCAAGTTACCTTCGATGCAACTACTGCTGGTGCAGCTGCACGTTTGGTCTTCGGCTCAATCACTTTTGATGAGCTAGGAACTCTCGTGACTACAGATGACACTACACAGACCCTTCTCCCAGTTACTGACTACCGATCTGACGTTGTAACTCTCGTTAACTAGTTAACGAAGGAACCACGTTAAACGGAAGTTTAGCTAAGAGATAACAAAAAGCCCCCGCAAATGCGGGGGCTTTTTGTATACTAACTCCGGGAAATGGTGGAAATGGGGACAGGGACAATTAAATCATAAAAAGTATGGTCTAATATTTATTCCTTATTTCCACAGAAAAACGCGATGCGCAAGCATCGCGTTTTTCTGTGGGGCTCCGCCTAGGACTCTCCTAGGCAAAGACAGCGATCTGTATTAACCGGCCGGCGCCAAAGGCGCCGGCCGGTTTGCATATTACCTCATGCTACAATTTTTCACATGAAAGATTTTTTAAAATGGTGTGGGTTGAAACAAAAGCTACATGAAAATAAGGCAACGGGTCCGTTTGTTCGTGAGAGAGACTTATGGTGGGTAAGTCTGGGAGAGAACGTTGGCTCAGAGATCAACGGAAAAAGCGATCTATATTCAAGACCAGTCATTATTCTAAAGAAACTAGCGCACGGTTTCTTCCTTGTTGCACCGACAACAACAAAGGAACGTGAGGGCACATGGTATGTTCCGATCGTTTACAATGATAAAAAGACCTATGTGTGTCTGCATCAGATCAGAACCATTGACTACAGAAGACTCTCCAGTCGAATAGGGCAGATAAGCGGAGATGACTTTGAGAGTGTAAAGAAAGGTTTTAAGGATCTTTATATATAAAAATATTCCCCGCTATTGCTAGCGGGGCCGCGGCGAATGCCGAATGTACTATAAGGATAGCAAATGATTGCCTGATGTCAACACAACATTAGTTACTGGTGTGACTACGTTATAGGGAGGAGATGGGACAGGAAATAGGGAAATGGGGACAGGGACAATTAAATCATAAAAAGTATGGTCTAATATTTATTCCTTATTTCCACAGAAAAACGCGATGCGCAAGCATCGCGTTTTTCTGTGGGGCTCCGCCTAGGACTCTCCTAGGCAGAGCAACATTATTTCCCGTTTCTGTATTGACATTGTATTTACTTTGTCATACACTGTACCCATGTCAACATTAAGCATTCGAATTGAAGAGAAGACCAAAAAGGAAGCCAGTGAGACGCTCGCGGCTCTTGGTCTTGATCTGTCTTCGGCGGTAAAAATGTTTCTCAATCAAGTCGTCATCGAGCAGGGTATTCCTTTCAAGCCATCAAGAACTCCTAGGCAAATTAGAGAAGAATGGGATAGGGAGGCCGCATACGCACTCAAGCATGGTAAGCGTTATTCCAGTGCTTCAGAGATGTTCGAGGATATCCTAAAGGAGAATAAGTAGCTTATGTACGATATCGTACAGACCAAACAGTTTACTAAATCACTAAAAAGACTGATCAAAGGAGGACTGAAAAAATCTGCACAGAAAAGCATCCTGATAACAATTGATAAAATTGCTACTGGAAAAAAGCTTGATCCAGGATATAAAGATCATCAGCTTCAAGGTGAATTTGCCGCATATCGTGAGTGCCACATACAAGGAGACTTACTATTGATGTATGAAATAGTAAATCAAGAATTAGTACTTATTTTGATTGATATTGGCTCACGCAATGACCTGTTTGGGTGATATTTCTCGAGGCTCCGCCTAGGACTCTCCTAGGCAGAAGCGTCAAATTATTTGCTACAATACCAACATGGGATTTTTTGGAAACAACACCCCCAAGCGGGTTACAGTAGAAGAGATGCGAGAGATCATGCAAAATCTGTATGGCAAACTCGATGCAGAGGAGCGTGCTGAAGTAGAGAAGTTATTTCGAGCAGACCTCACTGAGTCTGGAATCGAGGCGGGTATTTCTCAGGCAGAATTTACCACTGCTATCAGTTGGCTGCGGGCGAATCAAAAAAAGCATGTGCTTGAAGAGAATGACATTGTATTGATCGAAAAATACTTTGCCGAACATCTCAAAGACTAAAGAAGCTCTCTGTATGGTGCATACTACAGCGGTGAGGCTGGTCTCGCGCCGAGCGTATCTGTTATACTATACGCACATGCCACCACAGAAACCAAAAGTAAGTTTGCCAACGCGGCTCCCAGAACGAATGATGAACAAGACCTTCTATCGGTTTTTATTTAGTTTTATCGCGGTCATTGCCGGTGTGTTGCTGTTTATATTGGTGCTTGGGGTAGGGAGTGGAATACAATAGTTGCTATGTTTCGAATCACGGATCAGTATTTTTGGAATTTTGTTTTTTCAGTCTTTTTCGTAATTCTCGTGATAATGGGGGCCATCATTCTCGAAACCGAGTCTCGGATCCCACTTACCGAACTTTCATTGGTAGATTACGTTCTCATTACGCTCGCAACCTGGCGGCTCACCAGGCTCTTTGTCTACGATGCGGCCACCAAATTCATTCGGGAACAGTTCTTAGATGTGAAGAAAGTGGGGAAGGGCTACCAGCTTGAGAGACCAAAGGTCGGCCCTCGTCGCACCCTCGCTGATCTCTTTGATTGCCCGTGGTGCTTTGGGGTGTGGGCCGCCGCCGTGGTGACTTTTTGTTATCTGATGACCACGTACGCTGTCTTCCCGGTTGTACTTTTAGCTATCTCTGCCGTGGCGACTTTCTTGCAGCTTTTGTCCAATCTTGTCGGCAATCGTGCGGAGCAGCTTAGGCAAGAAAATGGTGAGTAAACTGCACTGGGCAGCTGCTATAAAATAGGGTAGAGTACAGGCCGCTTCGGTCTTTTATTTTGTTTCAACTCAAGGAGGAATACCAATGGAGACAATACAAACCTACTGGCAAAGCTCGCGCCGGCAGTGGAATCTTCCCAACTCTATCTCGCTCAGCCGGGCATTCATTGGCCTTACGATGCCGCTGTGGTGGCTGGGGGGCGAATATCTACTCTTGCTGGTGATCGTATATGCCGGCATCTCTGATTGGCTTGATGGCTGGCTGGCCCGAAGGCAAAAAGAGGTCACGCCGCTGGGTGCGATCATCGACCCACTGGCTGACAAATGTTTCACTGATCCGTTCTTGCTTGGTATCGCGATCACGACTGGTTCGGTGTGGTTTAGTTTGCTGTTTGTGGTCACAGTGCTCTACGATATTGATAATACATATCAACGTCGTTTTGATATTGCTGCAGCGTTTCGGGGGATATCGACTCCGCCAACCAAACCTGTGACATTGCTCTCCAAGATTAAGACAGCGGTACTGTTTGTGCTTATGGTCTTTGCGCTTTATCCACTGGCGGCGCCATTCCTCACCCCCGATCAACTGGCAGTTATTGCGCTTGGTCTGGTACTCTGGTCGTGGGCACTAAATCGTCGAGTATTCATCAAACAATCGTTGTCTCGATAGGTCATACCTATTTTAAAAAGCCTGCCTCGCGGGCTTTTTCTTATGGTGGACTTTTAACATATTTTTGCTATAGTGTCCGCAAGCAGGCTCATGACAGCTGGTTCTCCACAAGGAGAGTAAAGGTACGAAAGTACCGCCGGCCGAGGTCCATCTATCTTTGTGATGTTGGAGGTCGAAGCCTAAAGAGGAAAGATCCTTCGGATCTTTCCTCCTTGGGCCTGTTTCAAATTTATCCAATGATTTTCTAAATCATGGCAATTACAAAAGCAAAAAAGCAAGATATTCTCGCAAAACTCGAAGGAGTCAAGAATGAGGCGGAAGCGCTTGTGTTCGTGCAGTTCAACGGCATGACCGTGGGCAATACGACCGCAATGCGTGCCAAGTTGCGTGAAGAGGGAGTTGGTTACTTCGTAGCCAAGAAGACCCTCATGAAGCGCGTCTTTGGTGAATCATACGAAGGCACCATGCCAGAGCTTCCTGGAGAGATCGCCGTTGCATACAGCACCGACGCTATCGCTCCTGCTCAGCAGATCAAAGAGTTTGCCGGAAAGTACAAGGACAATATCATTATCGCTGGAGGAGTCTTTCAGGGTGTGTTCAAGGACGCAGCTGAAATGACTGAGATCGCTTCGATCCCGCCACTCCAAGTACTCCGGGGTATGTTCGTCAACGTTATCAATTCACCTATCCAAGGCTTGGCAATCGTTTTGAATGCCGTTGCTGAAAAGAAGGGTGCCTAATTTAATTAGTATGTCAGAAGAAGTACAAAACGAAGTAGTAGAGGAGACTACCGCAGCACCTGCTGCACCGGCTCCAGAAGCTACCGAAGAAGTAGTAGTACCTGCTCAGTTCAAGAGCATTGTAGAGGCGGTTGAGAAGATGACCGTACTTGAGCTTCATGAACTCGTGAAGGTGTTCGAGAAGAAGTTTGGTGTATCAGCTGCTGCTGTTGCGGTTGCTGGTCCAGCTGCTGCTGGTGATGCTGCTGAAGAGCAGTCAGAGTTCACTGTTGAGCTTACCGAAGCTGGTGCTCAAAAAATCGCTGTCATCAAGGTAGTGAAAGAGGTACTCAGTCTTGGTCTCAAGGAGGCTAAGGATCTTGTTGATGCCGCTCCATCAGTAGTGAAGGAGGGTATGAAGAAGGAAGACGCTGAGACACTCAAGGCTAAGCTTGAAGAAGCTGGAGCTAAAGTAACTTTGAAGTAATCTTTCTAACAAAGAAACAAAACCGGTGCGGGCCCTTTGGGCCCGCACCGGTTTTTGTGTGTAACTTTCGCGCCAGAGCCGTAGGTCTACATTAGAAAAATAAAACACACCCGGAGGGGTGTGTAGGGAAAGGTTCAAAAATGCCACTGTTGTTGCGGTGGTTTACGCTCACCGAGGAGGCGAGCGGTCTTTTTTGCCTTCTCGAGATAGCCAGGTGGTAGGTGAAGGTCGCTCGTGAGTTGCGGCCATATTTCTGGGTGCTGCCAATTTCTCGGCAGAAGGAGTAAGTCGAGCTCATCCGCCAGACATTCTCGGTGCGTCAATTCCATGGTTGCACCAACGGCGACCCAGAACGATGAACCGAGGGCTGCTCCAGCCGCAATCCGGCGGATTTGATAAAAGGACAAGGTACCTCTCGAAACACCAGCACTCATGATCTCTCGATACGTTTGTAAAGCCATTTCTGGCACTGTGATCAGCATGCTGATCATACCTTCGTAGTTGCCGTTGTAGGGAAGGTTTTGGACTACATACACTTCCATCACCCCACGAGTACTTTTACAAAGATGAATGGCCAGTACCTCAGCATTCCGTTTGAGTATGTTTGTACTGGCACCCCGGCTATTTTCATTGGCCACCAACGTCATTATTTTCCCTTTCAAATGAACAAAAAACCCAAAAAACTATACCATGTTTATTAAAAAAAGAAACCCCACGTAAAGCGGGGTTTCAAACACGAATGGTCTTTGTTTTATGAGGGATCTTATAGTCACTGATGGGCTCAAAATACGAATAAGCTTTGACAGTAACGAGCGCAAGCGAAAAAATCAAAACAACAATCAGTGTTGAGACAACGAAAGCAGCCAGAAATCGAGAGGAAAAGAACAGGAAACCGCGACAAATGCGAAGCATGACGTTCTCCTTATATGGGCCTTGCTCTATCATACGCAGAAGCTAAAAACGTGCAATACTTCATTAACCATCAGTATAGCTACGTAACTCGATAGTTTTTCTGTCCAGTCCTGGCGAGAGGGTAGTGTGCTATAATCGCCACACGATTTCAGTATGGCAGACCCGCTTTCTATCTTGTTTGGTAGTACCGCACGAGTAAAACTTCTCCGTTTTTTCTTGTTTAATCCTTCGAAAGAATTCACTTTCGATGATATTAGTCGTCGTGCCAAGCTCGTGCGCCGCACTGCCAAGACCGAAATGTCTGCGCTCGAAAAGGCCGGAGTCATTAAACAAAAGACCGTCTACATTGAAGTGGAAGGAAAGAATAAGAAAATGAAAGCGATCGGTTACTCGGTCAACAAGGATTTTCCTGAGCTGCAGGCACTGCAGACTTTTCTGTTTGAGACGGCGCCGATCGATGGCAAGAATCTTTTGAAGCATTTACGAAACGCCGGCGTGCTCGATTTTGTCGGAGTCAGTGGCGTGTTTGTACGAGAGTTTGAACAACGTCTGGATGTTCTTTTGGCGATGAAGAAATTCTCACAAGCTAAAGTTGAAAAAGCTATTCGTTCTCTGGAGGCCGAGGTCGGTATCGAAATACGCTTTGCCGCGATGTCTTCTGAAGATTTGATGTATCGTGTCGGCATGTACGATAAACTCACCCGCGACTTCTTTGACTATCCACATCAGGTCTTGGTCGACAAGATCGGCGTGAAGGATGAAGTTACATCAAGCAACTATCGAATGTAGCATGAGCTACAGAGCGAAGCGACAATAGCGAATGCATCGCCAGTAAATCGCCCCTTCCTAGGGCGATTTATCGGCGCAGTACCACCAAGTCTGTAATGAATGTCGCCATCCATGCAGGGCCTATATTTTTTGAGTTCTCCGTGCAGACGCCCCTATCCTAGGGCGTCTGCACGGAGACTCACCACCAAATGTCAAATGAAAATTACCTTCAGCGAAGCGACAATACGCACCCTAATTTTTAGGAAGCTTGCGACCATAAAAAGGGAAGTATCACTTGGGGTGACTGAGCTCACAATAAAAAACTGTTCTCGAGAGAACGGTTTTTATTGGTTAGTAATTAAGGATTGAGTGGACAGCCTGGAGGGTGAGGGTTGTCATACACTGGGTCTGCAAAAAAAGTTCGATTTGTCCCGATCGTTCCTAGAAAAGTATTTCCGTTACTGCTAGCACAAAAGTATTTATTGGGTGCAGAGGGTAGAGAAACGATGATTGAATATTGGTTGCTAGTGGTGGCATAACCACAGCACCCTCCAGGCCAAGTGTCTATTGCCGCACCAGAAAAGATCGTTCCTCCATTATTTCTTATACCCTGACAAATGTCCATCAGTTTATCTCGATGTGATCCAGCTGCAAATCTGTCGCAAGGAGAAGTACCGAAGTACAACCAGCCAGCACTAATTTCTGCGTAACTATTTTTTTCTGAGTAGATAACTTCAGCCATGGTGACCATTTGTCGGGCTTGCTGAATGATGCTTGATTCGCGAGCCTGCATACGGGCCTTTTGTATACTGGCCAATGTAACAGCTGACAAAATACCAATGATCGCAATCACTACCAACAATTCGATAAGAGTGAATCCTTGTTCTCTGGAGTTTTGATATTTCATGCGTTTAAAATTCTATGCCCATGCGTTCGAGCTCTCTTCTTTCGTCTGGTAAAAGTCTGTCAGGGTTTATTCTATCAGGGTCGCCACTTTCAAGTGCTTCTCGTAGCTTTGGCGAGAGGTCGTCCATGTTCATCTCAGCCGTACTTTTTGTAGTGACATATAGCTGTTTGTAGATAATAACTGTGGCAATAAGCAGTAACACTGACACGATAATCACGATTACCGCCGCTTGTTTTTCGGTTTTGGCCCCGTAGCGCATAGCGAGTTTGATTGGCCAAGGATCCTGTTTGGCGCGCATTCTCTGGATAGGTTCTTCATTAAATACGTTCATAGTTTGTTTATGGTATCACACCTGTTTATGAGAAAGACAGATGTTAGACGTGCTGTAAAAGGGTGTTAGATCCGAACCGATTGCTTACTGCTGTTTCAAAAAGTGCCCTTAACAGGGTACAAAAGGAGTAAATAAGGCTTAAATTGGCTTCAATTATTGATACTAGAAAGATAAAATTATCTGTGGAAAAACTGTTGATGAAACAGAGGATAAATATCCAGAGTAAACGCTTGACTTTATTTTCGTTTCCTATAATATAGCGCTCACGTATTTATGAAGTTTGAGAAAAAAGCCACGTCGTAGCAACTAAGTCCTCGTGACTTTCTTGCCGCGACATCGCGGTTTTTTTCATCCAAATTTCAAGGGGATACGCGATCGTTGACAATCGCATATTCAGGGACAGGTTGATAAGACCTGTCCCGAAAAAGTCCTACCGTGGAATCGACGCCCGGTAGGCAAGTTCCGTGCGAAAACACTTCGTGTTTTCGCACGAACAGGTAACGCATGCCGGGTTAAGAGTTTCTCGCAAGAGAGGTCTTTTCGTCCCCGGCATGCAAACACACAGTGTGCTCTAAACACGCAAGCGTTTACGAGCACACAAAGCCCGGAGTATGTATCTCCGGGCGACACTCAAATTATACAGCGGTGTATAGCGTTCCCTATGGGAACGAAGGGTGTATGGTGGATGCCTTGGCTTCAAGAAGCGATGAAGGACGTGATATGGCTGCGATAAGTTTCGGGGAGGTGCCAAATAACCTTTGATCCGGAAATGTCCGAATGGGGAAACCCCACTGTCATCGGCAGTGACCCTTGTATGAGGGAGCGTACCTAGGGAAGTGAAACATCTCAGTACCTAGAGGAATAGAAAGCAATATACGGAACTTTCTTTCTGATCAGATACAACTTCGGTTGTGCCATTATGATCAGGAAGAAGGTTCTTGCGATTCCCTGAGTAGCGGCGAGCGAAACGGGAACAGCCCAAACCATTCATATTTATATGGATGGGGTTGTAGGGCGGAATCGGCATTTAGTTGCACAGAGTTACCAAAGAGATATATAGGAAAACGAGCTGGGAAGCTCGACCCCAGAAGGTAATAGTCCTGTATTCGAAATGTATCTCTCTCTGTTGATTTCGTTCCTGAGTAGCCCGAGACATGAATAGCTCGGGTGAATCCACCAGTACTAACTGGTAAGGCTAAATATTCTTGGAGACCGATAGTGAACAAGTACCGTGAGGGAAAGGTGAAAAGAACCCCGGAGAGGG
>DZBU01000019.1:0-13234 GCA_022730015.1 Candidatus Elulimicrobium sp.
CGTCAGAGAGGTCTTCAATGGAGTTGTCGGTAAGGTCGTCGGCGGTGGTGACGATACCAAGCGAAGAGGTTGCGATATCAGCCCACTCGGTACCATTCCAATAGAGAAGATCGCCGTAATTTTCTGTCATGGCCGCAACATCAGTCAGTCCTTCCAGAGAAATATTCAAAGAGGACGAGGAGACACTAAGAACACCAGCTGTGTTAATGAGACCTGTGCCAGTAAAATCAGTGAAACGCTCACTGTTAATTATGAGCGCAGTACCAGTAGCGGTATCAAAAGTCAGACCAGTGATCGTGCTTGATGCAGTACTAAGTATTCCGTTTGTAAACGTAACGAGACCAGTGGCAGTGTCAGCCTGATCAGAACGCAAGAATGAAGAAGAGGCTACTCCTCCCAACTTATATGATTCAAACGCTGCAGGAACAGTACCTAGAGGTTTGCGTGGAAGCATTTCTCCGTCCCAAGCCGCTGTCACAGTAGTACTACCGATCTCGACACCGAGAAAGAGTGGCTGGTTGAAGTCGACACTGGTGAGTGGCGAGGTTGAACCAAGCATGACACTGAAGAGACCGTTGGTGACCTGGACCCTGTCACTACCAGTAAGAGACTCGGTCCATACTGCCGACGTCGTAGCTTGACTTGTATTCTGTAGCAACCAGAAGCGCATGTTGTAGGTGCCGTTAGCAACTGCGACGCCACTTCCATCAGTAAGTTTACCTTGGTAGTTGATGGTCGGTGCAGGCTGCGCGATAGCCGGTGAAGCAAAAGTGGCAGACACAACAAGCAGCGCAATAAGCGCAAAAGTGTAAACGATCTTGATTATTATGCGAAAAGCTATCATGATCTTATATTTCAGACTGCGTTACCGGTACTACTACAAACGGCACTTCATTACCGATTTGATTGCCAGCGGCATCAACGCGTACCACAACACTTGTGCCATCAGAAAGCTGACGCACTTCGACTGTATCTGAAAACAGCGCTGGCACCTCAGCAACACTGCCACTTTGTGGCAAGAGCAAAACTCCCTCAGTCACATCACCGAGTGGGCGTTGTGTGGCAGAGGCTTCCGCAACAGCTTCTGCTTCAGTAGTAACAGTAGAAGGAGTCGCACGAGAAACCGCTGCTGCACCGGCTTGTGCCGGCATAGACTCGGCTTGTGGTGTAATCGCGACACGAGTAGATTCACCAACGTTACTTTCTTTCGCTACCACCATCGGCGGCATTTCTGAAAATGAAATGACTTGATACGTTGCCAAGCCAGACAGCAGACCAAAACCGAGTACGAGCGATGCCGCAACTACTGATCGTACGTGTAGGGTTTTGGATTTTTTTATATGGAGTGTTTGTAGTGACTCGACCGCCTCACGCACCCGGCGTTCTTGCTTGCGCTCTTCACTGAGGAGACGTTTCCGTGCTTCATGTTCAAGGGCAATATTTTCCGCGTAATTTTTTAGTGATGTCACATCAATGAACCATTGCCGTCCGACGTAGGAGGCAGCGATCTTTCCTTCGCGAGCGAGACGCGTGATGTAGTCACGAGAATACGATGTTAGCTGTGCCGCTTCCTTAATGGAAGAAAACGTTCGACCGTCAATTTCTAGGGTGCTCATCATACCGATTTGACTTTAATTATAAAGCCAAATCATAAATAAATTACTGATGTATTCCGAAAAAATGTGGACAACTATTCAGCAAGCATCATCGCTGCAACAGTTCAAGTAAATTGGTAAGGGAAAAAGTAATTTTCATCTGATAATCAGAGTCAGATACAGTGATCGCATTACTAGCAAGAAGCAGTGACAATGCACAGAGTACAGATAGAATAGTCGCGATCAGTGGTGAGATCAAAACGATCGTAGAGACTCGCTCAACACGTGGGGGTTGTTTTACCATTGTTGGCGTGAAGGAAAGTGGCACCGGCATGTTCTTAATTGTTATTCTTCCCGGAACAGCCGAGACAGCCACTTCTTCCACGTCCTCATTCATTACCTCAGGAATAAGGTGTTTGCTCTTGATACCTTTTTTGTTCTTTGTGGTGTCTGCTTCGATACCTCGCTTATCAGATATGGCTTTTAAAATAAAGCTATTCTGCTTCTCATCTACGAGATGCTCTGTATTGATAAGGGCATCTTTAGCAATTTCCTCGCCTTCGCTAATGTCTTCATCTGGGTAATCAAGCACAGCTAGTTTCCCTGAGAGCGCGACATCTGGTAGTGCTTCAGCCTCAAAGTTAGTCGTCTTACGTGTGCCTCCAATGGAAAGGTGCTTTGCATCAACATGCTCGATATGGATAGTTCGAGGTGGTTTTGTCTCCTTTCTATGCAGTGTTGGTATAAGGTTTTCATCGTCGAGCTCATACCTGACCCGAAGACGACGCTCTGTAGCAGTTCGTGAACCTTGTTCCGAGATATGCTTCCGTGTCGCTGCCTTGATCGGAGCAATTACTGATATCCTCCGCACATTTTTTCTAGGTACAACATCAGTAGTTGTCGATTCGAATCCTTTTACAACTGGCTCAGGGGGTTTTTGATGCCGGGCTTTTTTATGATCTTTGATAGACTGAATGTTCACAAACCAGGTTCGTCCGACTAGGCGTGCGTCTACTTTCTTACCGCGACACAATTGCCCGATGTAATCAGCGGTGTATCGAAATTGCTTGGCAGCCACCGCTGCCTTTACGTATTCGACTCCATCAAGTGTCACAGTGTCCATATGCAAACTTTATTCTAACAGATGAAAATAAAATTCACCTCGAGTAGAGGTGAATTACTTTGTGCGTCTATCCGAGATAGTCTTATTTCATTGCCTTCTCAAGCATCTCTTTCAGCATTGCAGGGTTCGCAGCCCCCTTTGTCTTCTTCATACCCTGGCCTACCAGAAATTGAAGTGCTGCTTCCTTGCCCGCCTTATATTCAGCTACAATAGCTGCTTGTTCAGCGACGATTTCGTCAATAGTTGTTTGCAAAGCAGCTATATCCGAAACCTGCAGCAATCCGCGATCTTCGGCGATTGTAAGCGGACCAATTGATGAACCAAAAAGATTTGGTAGCAGATCCTTTGCAACACGAGAATTGAGCTTATTTTCTTGTAGCAATGTCATTAACTCAAGGAAGTGTACGGGGTCTAGATCTGAAAGATTATACTCACCCGACTGTAGAAGCGAGAGCACATCAGACGTTAAATAATTTCCTGCCAAGCGGGCGATATCACCGGTACAAACATCCGCTGTCACAAGCGTCGCGAAGAATTGATCGGCTTCAGGGTGTGAAATAATGACCTCAACCTGCTCACTCGTTAATCCGAGATTTCTGTAATCTAGCCTTTTTTCATTAGGTAATTTAGGCATTTTCTCGGCTAAACGGACTGCTGAAAAAGCACTGTGCGATGTTGTTTGGATCTTAGGAATGTCTGGATCAGGAAAGTAGCGGTAGTCCTTTGCTGTCTCCTTAGAACGTTGAGTGAAGGTCTTGTTCTTGTTCTCATCCCAGCCTCTGGTTTCCTGGGTGACCACCCCACCATTTTCAAGTACCTTTATTTGACGATCGATCTCAAAAGCGATCGCAGCTTCAACCGACTTGAATGAGTTCAAATTTTTTACTTCTACTTTTGTACCAAACTTCCCTGCTTCCTTACTTACAGAAATATTTGCCTCAACACGCATTTCGCCGCGCTCCATGTTTGCGTCAGAAACGCCAAGCGTCCGAAGCAGCAGTTGCAGCTCTCGTGCAAAGTCACCCGCCGTTTTTGCATCATGAATGACCGGCTCGGTCACGAGCTCCATCAGCGGTACTCCCGCTCGGTTGAAGTCAACGAGACTTCCTTCGCCCTTGTCGTGCTGACTGCGGGCAGTGTCTTCTTCGAGATGGACTCGAGTGAGTGCAACACCCTTGAGCTCACCCCCACTAAGAAACGGGTACGCGTATTGACTGATCTGATATGCCTTCGGGATATCAGGATAAAAATAATTCTTTCGATCGAATTCAGAATATTCGGCTACCGTTGCTCCGACCGCTTGTCCAAATAGTAAAACCATTTCGATCGCTTGTTCATTTGGAACCGGGAGCGTCCCTGGATGCGCTAAACAAACTGGACAAATGTATGCGTTCGCTTCGCCTTCATGTGGATCGTTCTTGCAACCACAAAACATTTTACTCATGGTCTTTAGTTCGGCATGGACTTCGAGACCAATGGTCGGGGTATATGTCATGATCAAATAAATAATTACTGTTATGTAAGGTGTGCACCATTGTACGGTTCAGTCGTAGCAGTGACAAGGGTAAACAGCTCTTTAAATTTGTTGTGTAAAGGTACTCAAACGCACCTGTTACAGAGACGTCTTTTTGTTTTGTCCCAGCATAGGAGGAAGAGTACAAACTGCGAGAAACTAAATTATATTTTTTTAGAGCGAACGCAGGTGTAGTGTAAGCTGATCCTGAAGATTTTTGTACGAATCAGGATCATTTTGACCTATTACAAGCACACGTTTCTCAGTTTTGGCAAGAGCTGACAGAGTACTTTCAATCTGTGCTTTTTCTACAAGGTCTTTTTTAGTTAAAATAATCCACTCCTCCTTTTCTGTAAGTGATTTGTCGTACTGAGATAGCTCCTCTCGAATGGTGTAATACTCTTTTATTGGGTCTTCATGCTCAAGTGATACAAGGTGAAGGAGCATTTTTGTTCGTGAAATATGACGCAAAAACTTATGACCAAGACCCTTTCCAGATGCGGCTCCACTAATAAGACCGGGGATATCGGCAATCACAAAGCCGTAGAGATCACCCAGGTGTGGCTCGGTGGTCGTGAATGGGTAGGCACCAATCCGTGAGTGCGCGTTAGTGATACTGTTGAGTAGTGTCGACTTGCCGGCATTCGGAAGGCCAATGAGACCGACATCTACCATGAGTGACACTTCGATAAGAAACTCGCCCTCTTCACCCTTCTTCCCTTTCGTTGATTCTTCAGGAGAACGATTGGTTGAAGATTTAAAATATTCATTTCCAAGTCCTCCACCACCACCCTTAAGAATACGCTCGGTTTCGCCGAGTTTGGTTAATTCAAAAACTCGTTGTCTCGCGACGTCAGTTACTCGCGATCCGACTGGAATATCGATGTAGAGATCATCACCATCTTTACCAGTTTTACTACTGCCGGTACCAGCCACACCAACAGGCGCTGAGAATGAGTTGTTTCCAGTGTATTTTGCTAGGTGATTGAGGTCTTTTACGGCACGAACATAGATATCGCCACCGCGACCACCATCACCACCAGACGGACCAGCCATTGGTCGAAACTTCTCGTGACGCCATCTCACGACGCCATCTCCACCATCTCCAGCCTTGGCCAATATTGTTAATTCATCGACAAACATACTGTGACTGACAACAGTACCGTACTCGCGCCGAATATGCAATTACTCTTTAATCTCTCGGTAGACTACCTTTTCCTTTTTAGCCTCGGAGTTGATCCAGTGATTGCCAATCGTACCGATAATACTCATGAGCAGCGAGCCAAGTAGTGCGTACCAAAAACTATCAACCGTAAAGCCATCAAGGAATGAAGCGGCAAATAAAAAGAGTCCCGCGTTGATCACAAACGCAAAAAGACCGAGTGTAATGATCGTGATCGGCAGAGTCAAAATAAACAAGATCGGTTTGATGATGGCGTTAAGTAAACCAAGCACTATCGTGGCGATAAGCGCCGCGTAGAAGCCTTCGACGGAAATACCGTCGACAAACTCGGCGATCAAAATGAGTCCGAGCGCATTTAAAAGTAAGCGAAGAATGATTGTCATACTTTCATTGTAAACAGGTTGTTGAATATCTGCAAACAAAAACGGCCGCGCCCTTCGGGCGCGGCCGTTTTTTGATTTACTACTTCTCCACTACTTTCCAACCAGATTGCAGTAAGTCTTCTGCCTTCTTGTACTTCATTTCTTTTGTTTCTGTACCGTCAGTAACGGTAACCAAGTCATTTCGACCGTAGGTTTTTCCATGTACCACTGGAGTATGCTTTGTGTCTTTGCTTTCGATTGTTTCTCCCGCAGCGGCTTGGGCGGCCTCGGCTTCTTGTTTACGTACTTGCTCTTCTTTAGCAACTGCCTGGGGCTGGATCCGTGGCAACACTTCGGCGATTCGAACATACAGTGCGCCTTGCATCTCTTTGAATAAGCGATTACCTTCCTTTCGGTACTCGATGAGTGGATCACGCTGTCCGTACGCACGCAAACTAACACTCGAACGGGTGTAGCTCATCACTTCGAGGTGTTCTACCCAAAGCATATCGATCATTTGCAAAGTTAGGCGACGGAAAATATCCATAAATACCAATTCTCCAAACTCGGTCTTTTTTGCTGCAACGGCTGTCTGGATCTCAGGGAAGGCAGTAAACAGTTCTGTCTCGACAGTCTCCACCTCATGAACATCACCCATCAGAAGTTTGCGACGTCGAGTGTAGATCGATTGGCGCTGCAGGTTGAGCACATTGTCATACGCTAAAACTTGCTTACGAGCATCGAAGTGGAACCCTTCAATCTTAGTTTGCGCGCTCTCGAGTGTCCGCGAAATGAGCCCCATTTCAATTGGCTGATCTTCAGGGATCTTAAATGTGCCCATCAGGCTCTTTACTCGTTCACCACCGAACACACGCATCAGTGAATCATCCATTGATACAAAGAATTGTGTTTCTCCTGGATCACCCTGACGGCCAGAACGACCGCGGAGCTGGTTGTCGATACGACGCGCTTCATGACGCTCAGTACCAAGCACAAATAATCCACCTAGTGATTTGATCTCTGCCGCCTGTTCCGGGGTAGCTTCGGGGCCGCCGAGTTTGATGTCGACGCCGCGGCCGGCCATGTTGGTAGCAAGAGTCACCGCGCCTTTGCGGCCGGCCGCGGCGATGATCTCTCCTTCTCGTTCATGGTTCTTTGCATTTAGCATCTCGTGCTTAATACCAGCCGTTACGAGAGCGACTGAAAGCCGCTCATTTGATTCGATTGATGCAGTACCGATGAGAATCGGTTGCCCACTCGCATGAACTTCTTTTACCTTTTGAATAACCGCTTTGAATTTACCTATTTCATTCTGATAGATAAGATCATTGCGATCCAGACGCTGAACGGGCTTGTTGGTTGGCACTGGAATAACCTCGAGGTCATATACGGTAAAGAATTCTTCCTGTGAGGTGAGCGCGGTACCAGTCATACCAGAAAGCTTCTCATACATGCGGAAGTAATTCTGGTACGTGATCGATGCGAAAGTCTTTGATTCTTTTTGGATAGTGACTCCTTCCTTCGCTTCTACGGCTTGATGAAGACCATCAGACCAGCGACGACCAGGCTGCAGACGACCGGTAAACTCATCCACAATGACTACTTCACCGTCGCGCACGACGTATTCTTTGTCTCGAGTAAAAAGCGCTTTGGCACGGACAGCAGTTTCGAGATGGTGCACATACCTCAATCCCTTTTCCGTGTAAATATTATCGATACCCAGTATCTTTTCGGCGGCTTCAATACCCGCATCATTGAGCGTTGCGGTCTTCAACTTCTCATCGACGGTAAAATGTTCTTCGGGATTAAGCTTAGCGGCGATGGCTGCAAATGTAGGATAGAGATTTTCGGTATCAGCAGCTGGTGCTGAAATAATGAGCGGGGTACGGGCTTCGTCAATCAGAATGGAATCGATCTCGTCGACAATGGCATACGTATGATGCGGCTGGCGAAGTCGATCAGCTTCATATTCGATATTATCTCGAAGATAATCGAAACCAAACTCACTGTTCGTACCATAGGTGATATCCGCGGCATACGCTTCTTGTCGAGTGCAGGGACGAAGAAACTCGTACACGATTTTGAATGCACCCTGTTGGTCACGCTCTTCATCTTTTTCTTGATGCGTTGGATCGTATACATATGATGCCTCATGATTGACGATACCAACTGATAGTCCGAGTTTGTTATACACTTGTCCCATCCACACCGCGTCACGACGAGCAAGATAATCATTCACTGTTACAATATGCACACCTTTCCCAGCGAGCGCATTAAGTGTCGCTGGCAGTGTTGCGACGAGTGTTTTACCTTCACCAGTACGCATCTCAGTAATTTTGCCGCGATGCAAGATGACACCACCGATAAGCTGTACGTCGTAGTGTCGTAGGCCAAGAGTGCGTTTACTAGCCTCACGCACGAGCGCAAACACTTCAGGCAAAATGTCATCAAGTGTCTCACTAGTCGTGAGACGTTGTTTGTTTGTAGTAATTCGTTCAATCAGAGCCATATCTGATAAGGCGGAAATTTCTGCTTCGAACGTGTTTATCTGTGCTACAAGCGGCTCAATAGCCTTCAGCTCCTTCTCGTAATTCGGCCCAAAAAATCTATCTAAAAATGACATAATGGCCGTAGTATATAGGTATTTTCCTTAAATATAAAGCTTTTTGAGGCCACGCAAAAGCAAAACCGCCCGAGGGGCGGTTTATGCTATAAGGTGTACGTGGAGGCGGCGAACCGTCTCCGCGGGGACTACTTTTTTTTCTTTGGAGCAGTCTTCTTTGCGGCCTTCTTTACCGCTTTCTTTGCCACCTTCTTTACTGCCTTCTTTACTACCTTCTTGGCAACTTTCTTTGCCACCTTCTTTGCCACCTTCTTTACTGACTTCTTGGCAACTTTCTTAGCTACCTTTTTCTTTGCTGGCATAGCGTGTGATGAGAGATTGTGATGAATAAAATTCGACCGCAATACCTTCTCGTTTTAAAAGAACATAACCGAGAGAAGATTTTTGCTTACTAGTATTATTGCGCGTTATGAAACGTTACACAATTTTTTTTGAAAAAATTTTGTGGATAAAATATTTTTTATAAAAAAATATTTTGCAAAAAAATTTACAAAATTTTTTTTCGCACGCAATTACAAAATAAAATTTACTTCTGTTTCGATCGTTACACCAAAAATAATTTCTACTGCAGTGATGATCTCTGTGACAAATACTTGCACATCACTAGCTGTCGCGCCTGCTTCAGTCACGATTGAAAGCGAATGTCGTGGTGAAAGCCCTACGACACCCTGCCATCTTTTTTCACCATACGTGCTCTTATTGTATGCAGTACACTCCATCAAAAATGCCGTTGATAGTTTCACCCGACCATCAGGAAGTATCCAGTACCAGGGAGAAAGTTTTTTGTGTTGCTCGGCAAACTGTGAGAGCACAATCGACTCTACACGCGCAAAGTCCGCCGCGCTCACGATCGTGTTTTTGAAAAATGACCCAGCCGAGCGAAACTGACCTTTCAGCATACCGATGTTACTTCGTACGTGAAGAATGGCCTTACGTATATCTTGTACCGTAGGAGCGGTGATCTGCTGTTCTTCTAGATATCGAGCAATGCTTTGTGAAGCGCTGCGGTAAGCAAGGTTGGCGACACCGGCCGGCGCGAGCGCAAAAGTGACCGCTGTCACAACAAGACTTGCGCCGGCCGGTGTCTTGAACACACTCTCGCGATACCCGAATAAACACTCTGCTTTACTCAAAGTACGAAAATCACCAGTTTTTGTATCAAACACCCGTACCGATTCGATCACATCAGCTACCTGCGCACCGTACGCATTAATATTTTGGATCGGAGCTGCACCGACTGTCCCTGGTATCCCTGAGAGATTCTCCAGCCCGGCAAATCCCTCCTCAACAGTCCGCAACACGAAGCTATCCCATTCTTCACCTGCGGCAACAGTAAAGAGTGTACGACCGTCACCCTTTACGGTGACACCGTGCCCTCGTAACTCATTCTTCAACACCAAACGATGCAGCGGACCATCGACGATAAGTACATTAGACCCGCCACCCAGTATCGTAATCGGTACATTTTTTTCCTCTGCATACGCTACCAATTCCGGTAGCTCACCCTCATCGGTCAACCGGTAGAAATAATCAGCAACACCACCTACTTGTAAGGTGGTGTACTGAGCAAGAGAAACCTGTTTCTCTATAGCGAGTATCATAGATTACTCACAAGGTTCTTCTGGAGCGCGACCGTTTTCGATATTGTCAGTAATACACGTTGCAGTTGCAGCAAAGCTTGGTATCTTTTCTTTTGCCGTTGCGAGTGTACTGATCGCCTTCTCGTTATCACCGAGCTGGTAGTAGAGATACGCCAGCGTTGCCCAGTTTTGTGCATCTTCTGCCCACTTCTGACTAGCATCTGGCGCGGCATTTACTCGATAGGTAAAGAGCTCAGCTGCAAACGCATACTGTCCAAACTGATTGGCGGTACCGATGAGGAAATCACTGGCTGCAAAACGTCGGGCGATCTCTTCCTCATTCACACGCTCATCGTCACTTTTTGCGAGCGCAATCGCTGCTTCTGGCTCTTCGGCATAAAAGAGCGCTGCTGCGTAATATTCACGTGCTTCAAGATTGCGGGTATCGAGCTCATACGCTTCTCTAAAGAACGCGAGTGACTCATCGATCTTACCCTGAGTCAGCGCCACGAATCCCTGCTGCTCGATGATTGATTGCTTCTTCGGTGAGTACTGTCGAGCGAGTGCCATTTGTTCAGCTGCCTTTTCTAACTGATTGGTCGAACGATAGTAGCTTCCGACAAACACGTGTACTCGAGCGTCACCTGGTTTTTTAACCGTGAGCTCAGTAAGCTTTTCTTCCGTGAAAGTGGCGTAATCTTGGCGCACTTCTTCCGACACCTGCTCATTACGCACGATACCCATAGTCTGCTGCGCAATCTGCTCGGTGATCTCTTGGTACGCAAACGAGTCACGATCAAGTGCTTGTTTAAAATAGTCTAGACGCTTGGCTGGATCTTCTGCTCGGAAAGCATCAATGATATCACCCGCGGCCTGCATGCCTGGTACATGGAAGAGGTACGTACTAACAACCAGCAGTACTGCGACAACTGGTGCCGCGAATTGCGTGATGATGACATTGTCGAGCTTGAAGTTTGCCACCTTGGCCGGGATCACGCCCACTCGAGCATTGATTAGCGCCAAGATGATTGCAAAGAAGATGTAACTCACGATGTTATCAAACACCACAAGGTTGTGGGTGAAATATCCAGCAAGGATACCAAGGAGTACCCCACGCTCCATCACATCAAATGAGTGGTCGTTTTTATCGATAAGTGGACGGACGAGTAAGTACCACAGACACCAACCAAAGATACTCAGATAAACAATGAGCCCGAGGAATCCGCCGGTCACGAGCCAATCCATGAAAATGTTGTGTGAACGGTCAAACCACTGCTCCTGCGCGTAAAGGCGTGGATCGTAGTGCTCATTAAAGACGTAATTGAAGTTACTCTGGCCATAGCCAAGGATCGGACGTTCCTTCACCCCTTCCCAGGCAGCGCCCCAGATAATGCCACGGATCTCGAGGTCTTGGAGTGAGATATTGGCGATACGAGCAAGGTTAGGACTGCTCTGGATCAGTGTGCTATCGCGGCCAACAATAAAAGCACCCACAGCGAGCACCAAGAGCAAAAACGCACCAAGCGCATACTTTCGATACTGCTTGAACTGTGCCCCAAAGAGACCAATGTACGCAGCCATGACCATCACACCCACTGCAATACCGATCGCGGTACCACGCGTACCGGTCTCGATGAGCACAAAGGTGAACATGACTGCTAAGATACTGTAGAGAACCTTGTGCATTGTGTTTCGTGATTCGACAAACAACCAAAACGCAATGAACACATGGAAGAGCATGTAGACCGCCATGTACGCGGCGTTACCTAGTCGACTATCGATACGACTATCACCGTCAATAAAACCACCGTACTGCGCAAGGCCGTAGAAAGCCACGACAAAGGCGACAAAGAGTGAGGTATTGAGGAGGCGCTGCCAGTGTTCTTTGGTCTGCAACACACTACCCAAGACGAGCATATACAAGAACGTATGCACGAGCGAAACATAGCCATCCATGCGCTCAAAGTTACTCAAGAAACTAGAGGTCGGATGCTGCCCGAAAAGATTGGCAAAAAACATTACTACTAGCAAGGCGCCAAAACTCCAGACAATACCAGTCACTTTTGGACGATACTTCACTTCATACAGCGCCAAGATGATCCAAGCGGCGAAGACCACATCAACGATAATTCTGAACCAGAAGTTCTTACCGGTAATGTACGGGAAAAAATAATCATTCTCTACGTAAAGGGTGAGGAACGGTACTGTAAAAAGTCCGGCAAATACCACCCATTTCAAAACATCTTTCATATGGCAAAAACTATACCACGCCGAAAAGCCAGATAATCACTAGACGAGGCGGAAAATGGGATGTGTAGGATTAAAAAAGCCGGCGCCGTAGGCGCCGGCTTTTTCCCTCCCTACTCTCTCCCCTCCACTACATGGTATACAATCGAGCGGTGTTTGATCATAAGGACCTTTACCACCGTTCCCTCGACCTTAAAAATGACTCGGTAATCACCTACCCGCAGCTTTCGATATCCTGCCAACGATCGCCGCAATGGCTTGCCATAGGCGATCGGGTCGGTCATAAGCTTAGTCTCGATAGCGTGCTTGATCTTCTGTTTCCAAGTTTTAGTGATACCCGGCAGGTCTTCATGAAGGACCAGCTCGTGATACATCACCTCATATCCTAGCCCCATACCGACCCATGCTTCACATACCGAGCGGCCTTTTTGTCGCGAGCTTGCGCCAAAGTATCAAAGACCACATCCTCTTCGGTCTCGAGCGCTAGGCGCAGCAGCTCTTCCGCCTTGGTGGCCGGCGGGACCTGATCGCGCTCTGCCAATCGAAACAGACTTTTCTCTGTCTCCTTTCCGATCGAAATGTTGATGCGTTTTTTAGTGGTTGTCATATATTTAAGTGTATCAAAAGTGTATCACCTGTCAAGCTGCTGATAACCCCTCCCCTCGTCATTGCGAGGAGTCGTGGAATGCTATGGAACGACGCCGAAGCAATCCAGAAGATACCGCGCAGATAATACTACTGGTTACTATGCCTGTGCATTTTTGCACATTGCTTTTTTCATCAACTTCACCGGTCTTAAAATATATTACCAACGTGCTTAGTGACTTCCAACCTTTCAATACCGAACACAGTCGCAATCTGTGCCTGCGTAGCCCAAAATAGTTCCCCTCTTAAAATCCCCTAGAAAAGAGATGCTTCCCTGCTTATTTTAATAAATGATCAGCTCCTTATTTTCAAATTCCTTTTTCATTCAAAAATTATAGCACCAGCAAAAAACGGCAGGGCGCT
>DZBU01000019.1:13262-15297 GCA_022730015.1 Candidatus Elulimicrobium sp.
CTGCCGTTTCTCTTTTCCTTCCCCTACCCCTTCTTCACTCCTTCCTCCAATAGCTCAAGCACACTACTGAGCACTGGACTGTCCACCTTCTTGGCCAGCAAGAGCTTCTGATAGACCTCGATCGACTGCAGTGTTTGCGAGACGGTCTTTTCTGCCATGTTGGTGTAAATCTTTTCTGCCCACCTCATGAAGAAAGCTCGCTGCTGGGCTGAGTACCCCGCCATTTCCCTATCGAGGATATCGAGAAACTGTTCATATGAGATCGACTCTTCGGTCACTTCTCCGGTCGTCAGATCAAAGGTGAAGGTCGTCGTCACCCCCGGAATGGTCCGCCCCGAGAGATCAAATGTCGTCACTTCTCCATCGGCACCAAGCGCGTAAAACTCCAGTTGATACTCACCAAAACCAGTACCAATCACTTCGAGTGTAAAGGTGCCACCCGCATCAGGCACCAAAAGATGCTTCCCACCATTACCCAGATCGCCAGTGAGCGAAATATTTTCTGCATCACCATATGAAGCGTGGTCGAGATCAACAACCACCGCGCCATCGACGTGCCCTACCCGCTCTCCCGCAACACTCCGATAGAGCAACTCTGCCGTCCCCGTGATCTGTGCCTCAATACCGTACTCAGCAAGCGCTACTGGCTCATCGTAGATGGTAAAGACCCGCGCGCTTACGAAGGTGTCGTTGTAATCTTTCACCAGCACACTCGCTTCGTTCACCACATCATTGGCGGTCTTGGTGTTGTACCAGACCGGGTCATTGAGCAAGTATCCATCCGCCGTCTTATCGGTCAACCAAATAAAATGACTGCCGTTGTACCCCAGCACCGCTTTATTTCCCGCAGTAAGGGCCGCATCGATATCGGCCATGGTGTACACGTACTGTGGTGCCGAAAAGCGCGAGGTGATCGTCTCTCCTGCAAAGGTACCGAGGTACGCCTGCGCTGCCAGCCACTTCACCGCTCCACCCGAAAAGTATCCTTTGGTTTCCTTCAGGTAATCATTGAGGTTCCCCGGATCAACATCATTTTCCAAAACATCTTCCGTAATACCCGCGTGCCGCCCCGCCATCACCAGCGAGGTAATGGCACATCCACACGCCGCGATATCCTTCCCACACAGTGCCAAACCATCAGCATACACATCCTCCGCCCATTCGCTCGTTGCTGCTACGGAAGGATACGGAGATACGGTTTGTGTGTATAGGGGGTATTTGTTTTCTGGCTCGTTCTCTACCGCATCATAAGTGATCTCTAAGTAGGGGCGGGTATTCGCGCTCACAGCATCAGCACTAGCAAACACGATTGCGGACTCATCCCATGTTCCATCGTTGTAATTCTTGACCGTCTCTACATTTTCAATATCATGCCCTTCTCTAATGCAAAATTTTGAATACCCGCCCTTATTGACCCAGCCTAGACCGATCTCATTCAGAACGATCTCCTGATATGAATCCACTTCTATATCCGTAATATTAATATCACCTGATCCTTTCTCGGGATCTTCAATTACATTTCCACAAAGTGCAATGTCTGTACTACTAATGGAAAAGGTATCCGCCTGCTTTCCTTCCAATACACTGACGTAACCGAATTGGTCATTATAGTCATCACGTGTCTCTAGTATATGAAGACCAACCTTCACATCTCGTATGGTTGCATCATCAGGCAAAGCAGATGTATCAAAGACTAGAAAACCTCTAATAATGCCAAGATACTTTGTGGGAGTATAAAATGACCCCGACAGAACACTCACCGTTTCACTCGTGTAGTCAGGATTACGACCAACAGTATTGTAATACTGAACGTTCCACGGTGATACGTATGGTGCAGTGATCACTTGACCGTCACCTGTACCACCATAAATCCTCACTGTTTCGGTCGCTGCATTCGCAGCTGGTGGACTGAACATAAAATTAATAAAGAACAACACCAAAAAAGCTCTACGATCTATCTTCATGTACAAACATTATTACTTAAGGAATAATGTCAAACATGTTAGCAGCTAAAGCAGTGCAACTGATCTATCCA